>DATASX010000038.1 GCA_036269075.1 Sporichthyaceae bacterium | reverse complement strand
GCCGTCGAGGCCGGCAGCCTTCAGGCGCGCGATGACGTCACGCACCAGCGGCATGTGCGAGCCGGACAGGATGGAGAGACCGACGACGTGGACGCGTTGCTCGGCGGCTGCCGCGGCGATGGCCTGCGCGGTCGAGCGGATACCGTCGTAGACCACGTCCATGCCGGAATCGCGGGCGCGGGCCGCGACCTGCTCGGCGCCGTTGGAATGACCGTCGAGGCCGGGCTTGCCGATCAAGACCTTCAGGCGGCGTCCGAGCTTTTTTGACACGCGGTCGACTTCGGCGCGGATATCGTCGAGGCCCTCGGCATCGTTGCGCATGGCGGTGCCGACGCCGGTCGGCGCGCGGTACTCGCCGAACACCGAACGCAAGGCAAAGCCCCACTCGCCGGTGGTGACGCCGGTTTTGGCGCAGGCGATCGAGGCCGGCATGATGTTGACGCCGCTTCGGGCCGCCGCGCGCAGGGCCTCGAGCGCTCGGCCAACCAGTGCGTCGTCACGCGCGGCGCGCCAGGCTTTCAGGCGCGCGACCTGGCCAGTCTCGGCCTCGGCCGATACGGTGAGGACGGTATCGGCCGCCTCGGCCAGCGGCGAGGATTCGGTCTCGATGAAGCGGTTGACGCCGACCACGATCTGCTCGCCGCGTTCGATCGCTTCGACGCGGCGTGAGTTCGATTGGACGAGTTGCTGCTTGAGATAACCGGATTCGACTACGGCGACAGTGCCGCCCATCGCCGCGATGTGAGCAAGTTCCTCCTTTGCCGCGCTCTTGAGCTCGGCGACCTTGGCCGCCACTGACGGCGAGCCGTCAAAAATATCGCCGTATTCCAGGAGGTCCGTCTCGTAGGCGAGGATTTGCTGCATGCGCAGCGACCATTGCTGGTCCCACGGCCGCGGCAGGCCGAGCGCCTCGTTCCACGTCGGCAGTTGGACGGCCCGGGCCCGCGCGTCGCGGGACAACGTGACGCCGAGCATCTCCAGCACGATGCGCTGCACGTTGTTCTCCGGCTGCGCCTCGGTCAGCCCGAGCGAGTTGACCTGGACGCCGTAGCGGAAGCGGCGGGCCTTGAGGTCGGTGACGCCGTAGCGCTGCTCGGTCACCTGCTCCCACAGCCGTCCGAAGGCGCGCATCTTGCACATCTCCTCGACGAACCGCACCCCGGAGTTCACGAAGAACGAGATGCGGCCGACGACCTCGGCGAAGCGCTCCGCCGGCACCTGCCCCGAGTCGCGCACGGCGTCGAGCACGGCCACCGCCGTGGACAGCGCGAACGCCAACTCCTGCACCGGGGTCGCACCGGCCTCCTGCAGGTGGTAGCTGCAGATGTTGATCGGGTTCCACTTCGGCACCCGGGTCACCGTGTAGGCGATCGTGTCCACGGTCAGCCGCATCGAGGCCGCCGGCGGGAACACGTAGGTCCCGCGGGAGAGGTACTCCTTGACGATGTCGTTCTGCGTGGTCCCGGCCAGCAGTGCCAGGACGGCCTCGGGGTCGCCCCCGGCCGCGGCCGCCTGCTCCTGCGCGACGACCTGGTACATCGCCAGCAGCCACATGGCGGTCGCGTTGATCGTCATCGACGTGTTCATGCGGTCCAGCGGGATGCCGTCGAACAGCTGACGCATCTCCCCGAGGTGCGCGATCGGCACCCCGACCTTGCCGACCTCGCCCCGGGCGAGCACGTGGTCGGGGTCGTAACCGGTCTGCGTCGGCAGGTCGAAGGCCACCGACAGACCCGTCTGACCCTTGCTCAGATTCCGCCGGTACAGGGCGTTGGACTCCGCCGCCGACGAGTGGCCGGCGTACGTGCGGATCAACCACGGCTTTTCGCGCTCCACGATGACCTCCGTGCGGCAGTAGGTCTCGTCGTGATGATACTCAGCGGTAACCGAAAGCGGCACCTGTGTGCCGGGGAAGAATGCCGGCATGCCGGACACGTCGGGGCCCTCGTACCTGTGGGGACCGGTGATCGCCTTCGCGATGGTGGGCGTCCTGGCCCTGATCCTGCGGTGGGCCTGGTCCTCCCGGCGCGACACGTTGCTGTCCGGGCGGACCCGCTCCGGCTCGGAGACCGACTACGGACTGCTGATCCCGATCGCCGCCCCGACCGATCTCACCACCGGCCGCAGGCTCGCCGCGCGGCTCGACGCGATCGGGGTGCGCAACACCCTGGCGACCACCCAGGCCGGCCTGCGTCTGATGGTTTTCCCGGACGACGCGCAGCGCGCCCGCGACGCGCTGCCGGGCGAATCGGAATAAGCCAACAGATCAGTCAATAACCCGAAAATTCCACTGGTCCGTGCGGGGACGCACGTACTTTCAAGGCATGGCCCTCACGTTGGTCGCGGCGATGATTGCCGCGTTGGTCGCACCCGCAGGTGCGGCGACTACCGCCCCGGCCCCCGGGGTCGGTCCCGCACACGGCGCGGCGGCTGTGTCCGCAGGACCGACCGCGGCGCCGCCCGCGCTGTACCCGCTGCCCATGCACGCGGTCCAGCCGCAATGCACCACGCACCGCCGCGGCCGCGCCCTGACCCGCACGCTCGGCGCGAGCACGGCGGTCCGGGCAGTGCCCCGGCTTCTGGGCGCTTCGCCGGTCCGGTCCAGCAGCGTCGACCTGTCGCCGGTGTCCGGCAAGGGCATGTGGTGGACCACCTGGCCGGGCACCCGGTTCGACGCGACCGCAGCCGTGCGCGAGGCAAAGGCCGCGGGCCTGCACCAGATCTGGGTGCGCACCGGCGGCACCACCAAGGGCTGGTACGGCACGCCCCTGTTGGACGCCCTCCTGCCGCCGGCCCACCGGGCCGGGCTGGCCGTGGTGGCCTGGGACTACCCGACCCTGTCGAACCCGGCCGCCGACGCCGCCCGCGCCGCCCGGGCGATCCAGGGCACGTTCGGCGGCCGCCACATCGACGCGTTCAGCCCGGACATCGAGGCGGCGGCCGAGGGAACGCGCGACTCGCCCGAGCGGGTCCGGGCCTACCTCTCCCGGGTCCGCGCCGCAGCCGGTTCGATGCCGGTGATCGCCACGGTCCTGAACCCCACCGGGGCAGCCCTGGCCCACTACCCGTACGAGAGTGAGGCGCCCTACGTCGACGCGTTCGCGCCGATGGTCTACTGGTCGTGCACCGAGCCCGGCGCCGCCACGGCCAATGCGATCTCCTACCTGGGCCGCCTGCGGCCGGTGCTGCCGATCGGGCAGGCGTACAACATGGCCGCCGAGGGCGGGCGACGCGGCCTGCCCAGCGCGGCCGAGGTGTGGCGGTTCCTCGACGTCGCCCGCAGCCACGGGGCGATCGGCGCCAGCCTCTGGGACGCGGAGAACGCCAGCCACAGCGAGTGGAGCGCGCTCGGCAATTACCCCTGGCACCACGCGGACTGACGCCGCGCCCGCGCGGCGAACCGTTGCGGGAACCGGAATTCCCCGTTCAAAACGGTCCACCGTCGGCAAAAACCCGACCGGCGCGCTTCCCGGGCCCTAGGTTCCCGATCATGCGCCCAGCCGTGATCACCGTGCTCGCGGCTGCGCTCGCAATCAGCGGCGCGGTCGCGATCGCCGCACCAAACCCGCGAAGCAGCCCGACCGCGCCGACCGCCATGGCCCGAACGGCGGGCCCGGTCGTGGTCCCGGCCGTCATCCCGCCCGGCCACCCGCTCTACCCGCTGCCCGCCGCCGCCGCGCAGCCCCAGCCCTGCCCGCTGCCGCCGTCGGAGGGCTCGGAGGACTCGCTGACCCACACCCCGAAGGTCGCCGAGGCGACGCTGCCGGCGCCGGTCGCGGCGCTCCCCCGCAAGGTCGACCTCGCGCCGCTGGCCGGCAAGGGCATGTGGTGGACGCTGTGGTCGACCAGCCGGATCGACGCCGCCGCCTGGGTCGCCAAGGCCAAAGCCGCCGGCCTGCACCAGGTCTGGGTGCGCGTCGGGGGCACCAACCAGGGTTGGTACGGCGGCGACATCCTCAGCGCACTGCTGCCCGCCGCGCACGCGGCCGGCCTCGCGGTGGTGGCCTGGGACTACCCGTCGCTGTCCGACCCGGTGGCCGACGCTGCCCGCGCCGACCGGACGTTGGACGGCACGTTCGGCGGCCAGCACATCGACGCGTTCAGCCCGGACATCGAGACCAAGTACGAAGGCACCTACCTCACTGTGGCCCGCGTCGCGCTGTACCTGTCGTTGATCCGGGCGGCGGCCGGGAACATCCCACTGGTGGCCACGGTCATGAATCCGACAGCCCGGCAGTTGGCGTCCTACCCGTACGCGGCCGAGGCGCCCTACGTCGACGCGTTCGCCCCGATGATCTACTGGTCGTGCACCGAGCCGGGCGTCGCCGCGGCCGCCGCCCTGGCCGTGCTGGCCAGGCTGCGGCCGGTGCACCTGATCGGCCAGGCCTACGACATGAGTGAGGACGGCGGCCGGCACGGGATGCCGACCGGGCCCGAGGAGTGGCGCTTCCTGGACGTCGCCCGCTCGGCCGGCGCGATCGGGGCGAGCCTCTTCGACGCCGAGACTGCCACCGCCGCCGAGTGGGCCGCGCTCGGCGCCTACCCGTGGGGGGTAGCAAACTAGGACAAACGCGGCCAAACCCTCGAAACAGTCAATTCCGGGCAAACCACCTGGACGTCTTGTCGTGCGTACGTAATTTCAACACATGGCAATAGCCCTGACCGCGGCGCTGGTGGCCGCCCTTGTCGCACCCAGCACCGGCTTGGCGGCCCCGGACCGGACGTCGCAACCCTCGTCGCTCTACCCGTTGCCCGCGCACGAGGTACACCCGTCCTGCACCGCGAGCCAACGGGCGCGAGAGACAGCGGGCGGCGGTCGCCCCGAGCAGCCCAAGGCCGACCCCAGGGTGTACGGCCAGGACCTGCCGGACCCGGTGGAGGTCGAGGACCATCACGCGGACCTGAGCGTGCTGGACGGCAAGGGCATGTGGTGGACCGTCTGGCCGGGCTCGAAGGTCGATGTGGAGACTTCGGTGAGCCAGGCCAAGGCGGCCGGGCTGCGCCAGATCTGGGTGCGCGTCGGCGGGAGCACCTCGGGCTGGTACGGCGGACCGCTGCTGGAGCGACTGCTGCCGATCGCCCACGACCGCGGCCTGGCGGTCGTCGCCTGGGACACCCCGAAGTTGTCCGACCCGGTGGCCGACGCGGCACGGGCCCGGCACGTAATCGAGGGTGAGTTCGGCGGCGAGCACATCGACGCCTTCAGCCCGGACATCGAGACCGGCGGCGAGGGCACCTACCTCTCGGCGCAACGGATCAAGGTGTACCTGTCGCGGGTCCGCAGCGCGGCCGGCAACATGCCCGTGGTCGCGACCGTGATGAACCCGACCGAGTACCAGCGCAGCTATTACCCCTACGCCGCCGAGGCGCCCTACGTCGACGCGTTCGCGCCGATGGTCTACTGGTCGTGCCGGGAGCCGGGCTCCGCGACCGCCGAGGCAATCGAAGCCCTGTCGGACTACCGCCCGGTGCACGTGATCGGACAGGCCTACAACATGGCCTCCGAGGGCGGCCGGCGCGGAATGCCGTCCGGCGCCGAGGTCTGGCGCTTCCTGGACGTCGCCAAGCGCCACGGAGCGATCGGCGCCAGCCTCTACAACGCGGCGTCGGCAAGCGGACCGGACTGGTCCGCGCTGAAGGGCTATCCCTGGCACTCCGACGACTGACGGCCCGTCAGATCACTGGCGGGCCGGGTTCTCAGCCTTCGAACGTGTCCGGATCGTCCTCACGCAGCACGGTCGCGCCGAGGCCGTTGAGCTTCTCGACGAACCCGGCGTAGCCGCGGTCGATGTGGTGCACCCGGCTGACCACGGTCTCGCCCTCGGCGACCAGCCCGGCCAGCACGAGACCGGCGCCGGCCCGGATGTCGTGGGCCCGCACCGGCGCCCCGGAAAGCCGCTCCCGCCCGCGCACCACCGCGTGGTGCCCGTCGGTCTTGATCTCGGCGCCGAGTCGGACCATCTCGTCGATGAACATGAACCGTGCCTCGAAGACGTTCTCGGTGACCATCGCCGCACCCGAGGCGATCGTGTTCAACGCGATGAAGGCCGGCTGCAGGTCGGTGGGGAACCCAGGGTACGGCAGGGTCATGATGTCGACGGCCTCCGGCCGCCGGCTCATCGACACCCGGAAGCCGTCCTCGAGCCATTCGACGTCGGCACCTGCCGTGACCAGCTTGTCCAGCGGTAGTTCCAGGTGCGCCGGGTTGGCGTTGCGGACGGTCACGTCGCCGTGGGTCATCGCCGCCGCGACGGCCCAGGTGCCGGCCACGATGCGGTCGGGCACCGTGCGGTGGACGGTCGGGCTGAGGTTGGACACGCCCTCGATCTCGATCGTGGACGATCCGGCGCCGACGACCTTGGCACCCATCTGGTTGAGCATGTCGGCCAGGTCGATGATCTCCGGCTCGCGCGCGGCGTTGTCGATGACGGTCGTGCCCTCGGCCAGGACCGCGGCCATCAGCACGTTCTCCGTGGCGCCTACGCTGGGGAAGTCCAGCCACACCGTCGCGCCGGTCAGCCCGGACTCGGCCGTGGTGATGATGTAGCCGTGCTCGGACTCGGTCTCCGCGCCGAGTTTGGCCAGCCCGGCGATGTGCATGTCGAGCGCGCGGGAGCCGATGTTGTCGCCACCGGGCAGGGCCACCTTGGCCCGTCCGCACCGGGCGACCAGCGGGCCGAGGACGCAGATCGAGGCCCGCAGCCGCGAGACCAACTCGTACGGGGCCTCGTGGTCCAGCTTCTCCGGGACGTCGATCACGACCGAGCCGGTGCCGACCTCAACCTCGCAACCCAGCCGCTTCAGGACCGCGCCCATGTACTGGATGTCGAGGATGTCGGGGACCTCGTGCAACGTGGTCCGCCCCGGTGCCAGCAGGGCCGCGGCCATCAGTTTCAGGACGCTGTTCTTCGCGCCGTCCACCCGCACCTCACCGACCAGGCGCGCGCCACCGACCACCCGGAATCTGTCCACCCGGCAATGTTATGCGGGGCGGAGCGCCCCGGCCCTCTCCCACTGCCTCGCTCGTCGCAGTGGCTCAAAGGACCTTGGACAGAAAGGCCTTCGTCCGTTCGTGCTGCGGGTTGGCCAGCACCTCGCGCGGGCGCCCGGCCTCGACGATCACCCCGCCGTCCATGAACACCAGTTGGTCCCCGGCCTCGCGGGCGAAGCCCATCTCGTGGGTGACCACGACCATGGTCATGCCGTCGCGGGCCAGGCCGCGCATGACGTCGAGGACCTCGCCGACCAGTTCCGGGTCCAGCGCCGAGGTGGCCTCGTCGAACAGCATCACCTTCGGCGTCATGGCCAACGCCCGCGCGATGGCCACCCGCTGCTGCTGACCGCCGGACAGCTCCGCGGGCCGGGCGTCGGCCTTGACGGTCAGACCGACCCGCTCCAGCAGGGCGACGGCTCTGGCCCGCACGGTCGCCCGGTCCTCCCGGCGCACCCGGCAGGGCGCCTCCATCACGTTCTCCAGCGCGGACAGGTGCGGGAACAGGTTGAACCGCTGGAAGACCATGCCGATCTCGCGGCGCTGCGCCGCGATCTCGGCCTCCTTGAGCTCGTAGAGGCGCCCGTTGCGTTCGGTATAGCCGATCAGCGAGCCGTCCACCCGCACCCGACCCGAGTCGACCTTCTCCAGGTGGTTTATGCACCGCAGCAGGGTCGACTTCCCGGAGCCGGAGGGGCCGATCACGCAGCACACCTCACCGGCCCCGACAGTCAGGTCGACGCCGAGCAGCACCTCGTTGCGGCCGAAGGACTTGCGGACGGCCTCGAGGTGGACCATCGGCCGGCGCGACTCGGTCATGCGAATCGCCGCTCGAGGAAGAACTGACCCAGCATCAGAACACTGGAGATGGCCAAATACCACAGACAAGCCGCGACCAGCAGCGGGAAGACCTGGAACGTCCGGGCGCCGATCGCGTTCAGCTGGAAGAACAGCTCTCCGGCCCACGGTGTGAACGCCACCAACGAGGTGTCCTTCAGCATCGCGATCGTCTCGTTGCCGGTCGGCGGGATGATGACCCGCATCGCCTGCGGCAGCACGATCCGCCGCATGGTCATCATCCGGCCCATCCCGAGCGAAGCTGCTGCCTCACGCTGACCAGGGTCGATCGACAGAATTCCGGCTCTGACGATCTCGGCCATGTAAGCGGCCTCGGACAGACCCAGCGCCAGCACGCCCGCGAAGAAACCTGCGCCGATCGTCCGGGACTCGATCCCGAAGAAACGAAGGTTCGAGTCGCCCAGACCGAACAGCGACAGGAGTTGGTGGTCGAACGGAATGCCGAGGAAGAACTTCGGATAGAGGATCCCGAAGTTGCCGAACAGGATGGCGAGCACCAACCGCGGCACGGCGCGGAAGAACCAGATGTAGGCCCAGGCGACGCCGGCGATCAGCTTGCTCGGCGAGAGCCGCATGACCCCGAGCACAACGCCGCCGAGTATTCCGATCAGCATCGAGAGCACCGTCAGTTCGACTGTTCCGAGTGCACCGTGCAGCACGGGTCGGCCGAACATCTGATGGACCAGGAAGTCCCACTGGAAGGCCGGGTTCGTGACCAGCATGTGCACGAACATCGCCACCAGGACCGTGATGACCCCGGCCGACACCCAACGCCACGGGTGCCGGACCGGGACTACCGCGGGGCCGGTCGCAGGCTGCTGCGTCACTTGGCGGACACGCCTAGCTGTGCGCCGAGGCCGATGCCGAGGCCGAACTCGTCGGACTCGCCGAGCCGCTCGGCGATGCCGAGCTCGACGGCGTCGCGGACGGAGTGCTGGAGGCCACGGTCACGTCGGGGTTGACCTCCGACTTGGCGATCCCGCCGGAGGAGACGCCCCAGTGGTCGAGGATCGCCTTGTAGGTGCCGTCGGCGATCATCGCGTTGACCGCGTCGGAGACGGCTGCCGCGAAGGTCTCCTCACCCTTCTTGACCACGAAGCCGTAGGGCGCGGAGGCGTAGATCGGGCCGAGCGTGGCCAGCTTGCCGCCGGTCTGCTGCACCGCGTACGCGGTCACCTGGGAGTCGGCGCTCATCGCGTCGTCCTTCCCGGACACGACGGCGGCGGTGGCGTCGGACTGGTTCTGGTACAGGTCGACCGTGATGGCCGACTTCTTCGCGCCCGTACACGTCTTCGAGCGGGCCGCCAGGTCGTCGGCCTCGGTGGTGCCGGTCTGCGCCGCGACCCGCTTGCCGCACGCCTCGTCGATGGAGGCGATCGCGGTGCTCCCGGTCTTGCGGGCCCACTGCATGCCGGAGGAGAAGTAGCTGATCATGTTGACCGCCTTCTCGCGGTCGGCGTTGATCGTGAACGAGGACACCGAGAAGTCGTACTTGCAGCTCTCCACGGCCGGGATGATGCTGTCGAAGGTCGCGGACTGGTAGGAGGTCTTCAGGCCGAGCTTCGCGGCCACCCCGTTGAGCAGGTCGATGTCGAAGCCCTGCACCGTGTGGCCGTCCGCGGCGAGGAACTCGTCCGGCGCGTAGGTGGAGTCCGTGCCGACGGTCATCACGCCGGACCGGCTCAGCCCGGCAGGCACCATCGCGGTGAGCTTCGGGTCCGCGGTCACCGTCGGCAGCGGTCCGCCCAGCGCGGTCGTGGTCGGCTCCACACTCGGGGACACCGTGGCCGTGCCACCGGATCCCAGCGAGCAGGAGGCCGGCGCGCCGGCGGTGCTGCCGCCCCCGCCCTTGCTGCCGCAGGCGGCCAACGACGGAATCAGGAGAACTGCTGTCAGGGCTGCCACGCTGCTGCGGGCACGACTGGTACCGGGGCGCATGATCCACTCCCTGATCGAGGTCCGGGGAATCTCGATCCCAAGGTTATTCCTCAAGATCGCCGCGACGGGTAACACCGCACCCCGGTTAAGCTGCGCGGATGGTCAATCTGACGCGCATCTACACCCGCACCGGCGACGACGGCACCACCGCGCTCGGCGACTTCAGCCGGACGGACAAGAACGACCCGCGGCTGGTCGCGTACGCCGACGTCGACGAGGCGAACAGCGCGATCGGCGTCGCAATTGCCCTGGGCAACCTGGATCCGGAACTGGTAACGCTTCTGACGCGCATTCAGAACGACCTGTTCGACGTCGGCGCCGACCTGTGCAACCCGATCGTCGAGAACCCGGCCACTGTGAACAATTCTTCCGGGGCTCCCCTGCGCATCACCGAGGCCGACGTCGAACGGCTCGAGGCGGCCTGCGACCGGTGGAACGAGAATCTGCCGAACCTACGCAGCTTCATCCTGCCCGGCGGCACCCCGGGCGCGGCGCTGCTGCACGTGGCCCGCACCGTGGCCCGCCGGGCCGAGCGCGCGGCCTGGGCGGCCGCGCAGGCCCACCCGGACAGCACCAGCCCACTGCCGGCCAAGTACCTCAACCGGCTGTCCGACCTGTTGTTCATCCTCGGCCGAGCGGCGAACCCCGATGGCGACGTGCTCTGGGTGCCCGGCGCGAACCGCTGAGGCCGCCGGCCGGCGCCGGCGTTTCCGCCGAGCTGACGCTGCGTCAGATGCGGGCGAGGCGCCCAGCCGCGTCCAGCGCGGGCCGCATGGGGGCAGGTAGCCGACGCCGGACCCGCCAGCGCGCGCCGGCAAACGTGCAGTTCGCGAGTGTCGCAAATCCGCGCTCGTCCGTGCGCAACGCGAGCAGCAGGTGCGCGACGTGGTCCGAGGGCGGCAGATGCGGTTCCGGCACGCGCACGCAGTAGCAGAGCACGCGCCGGCCGCCCCGGCGCACCAGGAACGCGCCGGATGGCGCGATCAGCCACACCCCGAAGGCGCCGGGCTCACCCACCAGTCCGGTGCGCTCGTAGCCGGCGCGGGCGTCGTGGCCGACAAGATCTCCGAGCAGTCCCAACGCCGTGCGCTCCCCGTCCGCGTCCCCCGGCTGCGGGCGACGGAACCGCGGCTTCACCACGCCCGCGCCGCGTTGGGCGTAGAGCTCCGGGATCACCCACGCGTGCGCGAGGGCGAGCAGTCCGATCGGAAAAGTCAGCGGCTGCAGGTAGAACAGCACGGCCGCGACGAGACAGAACGGCACCACGTGCCCGACCGTGGTCAGCGTCCACAGCGACGCCGTCCGGCGCAGCGCGGCATCATCGACCAGCGGCCGCCACGGGACCGCCTCGAGCTCGGGCAGCGTGCCTGCCGCGGACGGTTCAGCCACCGGCAATCGGCCGACGCATGATCACCAGATCGGCGCCGAGCGGCAGCTCGCGGACCATCTCGGCCTCGCCCGGTCCGGTCGTGACCATCGCGATCGAGCCGCGGCCCAGCTCCTCCCGGAACGCGGTCACGGCGGCCTCGATCGCCGACAAATCGTCGACCGACCACTCCGCCAGCGTCGTGTGACCGCTGTGGTCCATGCGAATCAGCCTCGACATCGGCGACTCCTCGATCCAGGTGACCCTGCGATCGTACGTCCGCACCCGGCCGACGCCAATGGCAACACAGCCGGTCGCGAACCGACGATCTGTCGAGTCCCGGCTACCCGGCGAGGCTGAGGAAGAGCTCCCAGCGCTTCTTGTCGCGCACGGCTGCGCGGCGCCGCTCGGTGTCCTCACCGGACTCCGCGATCTGCTGCTCGGCGATCCGCAGGCGCTCGCGCAACGTCTCGGCGTCCAGGCCGGCCACCGGGACAGCATCCTCGACCAGCAGCAACGCCTGGTTGTCGCCGACCTGCAGGTAACCCTCCGACTGCGCGAACCGTTCCACCTCGCCCTCGCCCTTGTGCAGGCGTAGCTCGGTCGGTTCGAGCGTGGCCAACAGCGGCGCGTGCCTGGCCATCACACCGATCAGTCCGACCGTGGTGCGGGTGGACACCATCTCCACCTCGCCGTTGAAGACCTCACCCTCCGGGGTGAGGATCTTCGTCGGGAACTTGGCGTGCGCCATCAGGAATCGCCGCGCGCGTCTTTGACCACCTGGTCGATGGTGCCCTTCATGTAGAAGGCCCGCTCCGGCAGGTCGTCATGCGTGCCGGCGAGGATCTCCTTGAAGCCGCGGATCGTCTCCGCGATCGGGACGTACACCCCCGGCGTACCGGTGAACTGCTCGGCCACGAAGAACGGCTGGGAGAGGAATCGCTCGAGCTTGCGGGCCCGGGTGACGACGATCTTGTCCTCGTCGGAGAGTTCGTCGATACCGAGGATGGCGATGATGTCCTGCAGCTCCTTGTACCGCTGGAGCACCTGCTTGACCTCGTTGGCCACGTTGAAGTGGTCCGCGCCGAGGATGTCCGCCTTCAGGATCGTCGAGGTGGAGTCCAGCGGGTCGACGGCCGGGTAGATGCCCTTCTCGGCGATGGACCGGGAGAGCACCGTGGTGGCGTTGAGGTGGGCGAAGGCCGAGGCCGGCGCCGGGTCGGTGAGGTCGTCGGCGGGGACGTAGATCGCCTGGACCGAGGTGACCGAACCCTTGCGGGTGGAGGTGATCCGCTCCTGCAGCTCGCCCATCTCGGACTCCAGCGTCGGCTGGTAACCCACCTGGGAGGGCATGCGGCCGAGCAGCGCGGAGACCTCGGAACCGGCCTGGACGAACCGGAAGATGTTGTCGATGAAGAGCAGCACGTCCTGCCCCTCCTGGTCGCGGAAGTACTCCGCCATCGTCAGACCGGTCAGGGCCACGCGCATACGCGCACCCGGCGGCTCGTTCATCTGACCGAAGACCAGCATGGTCTTGTCGATGACGCCAGATTCCTTCATCTCCAACCAGAGGTCGTTGCCCTCCCGGGAGCGCTCGCCCACCCCGCAGAACGCGGACAGACCACCGTGCTGCTGGGCCAGGTTGTTGATGAGCTCCTGGATGATGACGGTCTTGCCGACGCCGGCACCGCCGAAGAGCCCGACCTTGCCGCCCTTGGCGTAGGGCGCGAGCAGGTCGATGACCTTGATCCCGGTCTCGAACATCTCGGTGGTCGGCATGACCGCCTCGATGGTGGGGGCGTCACGGTGGATCGGCCAACGCTCGACGTCTTCCGAGATGGGCTTGCCCTCATCCAGCGGCTCGCCCAGCAGGTTGAAGATCCGACCCAGCGTCTCCCGGCCGACCGGAACCCGGATCGGGGCTCGGGTGTCGATGACCTCGGTACCCCGCGCGAGGCCGTCCGTCGTGTCCAGCGCGACGGCGCGGATGCGATCGTCACCGAGATGCTGCTGGACCTCGCAGACCAGGAACTCCCCCTCGACCGCGCCGGCCGGACGCCGGATCTTCACCGCGTGGTAGATCTCGGGCAGTTTGTCCGGGAACACCGCCTCGATGACAACGCCCTGGATGGCTTCGATCCGTCCGATGTTCTCGGTGGTGGTGGTGGTCACCGGTGCTCCTTCTGTTCCTGCATCTCGCGTACCCGACGTCATTTACCCGTTGTGCTTCGCGCGACTACGCGATGCCCTCGGCCCCGGCGACCACTTCCATGATCTCCTGGGTGATGGCGGCCTGACGCGCACGGTTCATCTGCAGCGTCAGATCCTGGATCAGCTCTTTGGCGTTGTCCGAGGCGTTGCGCATCGCGGACATGCGTGCGCCGTGCTCGGACGCGGTCGATTCCAGCAGCGCCCGATAGATCGAGACCTCGACGTAGTCCGGGACGAGCCGCTTGAGCACGTCGATCGCGCCGGGCTCGTACTCCGGACGCGCCCGCGTGCCGGACTGCGAGCCGGCGCCCGTCTCATTCTGCGCGTCCTCCTCGGCCGAGTCGCCCCCGGTGACGGTTGCCTTCGCCAACGGCAGCAACGTCTCGCGCGTCACCACCTGAACGACCGCCGAGCGGTACCCGTTGTAGAAGACATCGATCTGGTCGACCTCGTTGTCCAGGAAGGCGGCGACCACGCGCTGCCCGATGCGGCGGGCGTCGTCGTAGGCGGGGCGGTCGGTGAAGCCCATGAAGCTGTCCACCACCGGCAGACCGCGGAACGTCAGCGACGAGGCCACGCGGCGGCCCGAGGCGAAGTAGACGGCCTGTCGGCCGGCGGCCGTGTGCTCGCGACCCGCGGCGATGCCGGCCCGCACGATGTTGGAGTTGAACGCGCCCGCCAGGCCACGGTCCCCCGCGACCAGCAGGATGCCGACGGTGCGCACCTCCGGATGCTCCGAGAGCAACGGCACGCCCTGCACCGACCCCGCCACCTCCGCGGCGCGACGGGTCATCAGCCGGATCCCGCTCGCGTACGGCCGCAGCGCCTCGATGCGTTGCTCGGCACGGCGCAGCCGGGCGGCGGCGACCATCGCCATCGCGCTGGTGATGGTCTCGATGTTCTTGACCGAGGAGACCCGGTTCCGGACGTCTCGCTGTGAGGCAGCCATCCTCAGCTCCGAGCGGCGACGGGGACGCTGTCCGCGATGGGCAGGCCCTCTTCGTCGAGGTCGTAACCGAAGTCGTCCGCGAACTGCTTCACGGCTGCCTTGATCCGCTCCTCGACCTCGGGGTTCCACTCCCCCGCCGCGATCTGCTTGAGCAGGTCGGCCTGGCCGCCCCGGACGCGCTCGTTCAGCTCCTGCAGGAACTTCTCCACCTTGTCGACCAGGATGCGGTCCAGGAAGCCGTTGGTGGCCGCGTAGATCTGGACGACCTGCTCCTCGACCGCCATCGGGGCCCGCTCGGCCTGGTTCAGCGTCTTCACCAGGCGCTCACCACGGGACAGTGTGCGCTTGGTGTCGGCGTCGAGGTCGGAGCCGAACTGGGCGAAGGCCTGCAGCTCGCGGTACTGGGACAGCTCGCCCTTCAACCGGCCGGCGACCTTGCGCATCGGGGTGATCTGGGCGCTACCACCGACGCGGGAGACCGAGATACCGACGTTGATGGCCGGGCGCACGCCCGAGTAGAACAGGCGCGGCTCGAGGAAGATCTGCCCGTCGGTGATGGAGATGACGTTGGTCGGGATGTAGGCCGACACGTCACCGGCCTGCGTCTCGATGATCGGCAGGGCGGTCAGCGACCCACCACCGGGGATCTTCTGTCCGGTCAGCGGATCGGTGACCTCGTCGGCCAGCTTGACCGAGCGCTCCAGCAGGCGCGAGTGCAGGTAGAACACGTCGCCGGGGTAGGCCTCGCGGCCCGGCGGGCGGCGCAGCAGCAGCGACATCTGGCGGTAGGCGTAGGCGTGCTTGGTGAGGTCGTCGTAGATCGCCAGGGCTGCCTGGCCCTTGTAGAGGAAGTACTCGCCCATCGCGCAGCCCGCGTACGGAGCCAGGAACTTGATCGGCGCGGCCTCGTCTGCCGAGGCTGCCACGATGATCGTGTTCTGCAGCGCTCCGGCGTCCTCGAGAACGCGGGCCAGTCCGGCCACGGTGGCCTTGCGTTGCCCGATGGCCACATAGACCGAGATCAGGTCGCGGTCCTTGTTGTTGATGATCGTGTCGATCGCGATGGCCGTCTTGCCGGTCTGCCGGTCGCCGATGATCAGCTCACGCTGGCCACGTCCGATCGGAATCATGGAGTCGACAGCCTTCAGGCCGGTGAGCATCGGCTCGCGAACCGGCTGCCGGTAGACGACGCCCGGCGCCTTGAACTCGACCGGGCGGGTGCCCGCCGGCCGGATGTCGCCCTTGCCGTCCAGCGGGTTGCCCAGCGGGTCGACGATGCGGCCGAGCATCTCCTCGCCGACCGGGATCTCCAGCAGTCGCTTGGTGCGCTTGACGGTGTCGCCCTCGACGATCTTCTTCCAGTCGCCGAACAGCACCGCGCCGACGTTGTCGGACTCCAGGTTCAGCGCCAGGCCCGTGACGTCGTGCGGGAACTCGAGCATCTCGAACGACATGCAGTTCTCGAGCCCGTGGATGCGGCAGATGCCGTCCGCGACCGAGAGCACGGTGCCCACCTCGGCGAAGTCCGCGCTGGCCGTGTCGAGGCCTTGGATGCGGCTCTTGAGGATTGAGGTGATCTCGTCAGCGTTGATCTTCACTGGGACTGCTCCTTGACCGAAGACGCCAAGGGCGAACCGATGCGCGCCTTGGAGACCTGCTTGCGAAGTTGATTGAGACTGCTCTTGATCGACGCGTCCATGACGAGGTTGCCCACACGGAGCACCATCCCGCCGACGACGTCCGGATCGACCACGGTGGTCAGCTGAATCCGGTTGCCGGTCTCCCGGCCGATGCGCTCACCGATGCTGGCCACGGTCGCCTCGTCCAGCGGCACCGCGGTGGTGACCTCCACCGGAAGCACCTTCATCTCGACGTCCCAGAGCGCGTCGAACCGCTCCCGGATGCGGGAGAGTTCGGGCATCCGGTGGCGCTCGATCAGCGCTTCGAGGAAGTTCAGGAACGCGGGGTCCGGGTCGACCACCGCGCGCTTCACGCCGTCGATCTTCTCCGCGGTGGAGAAGTTCGGGGAGAAGAAGAACAGCTGGAACTCCCAGTTCGACGAGAGTGCCTGGTCGAACTGAGCCAGCTGTTCCTTCACCGGATCCAGGACGCCTCCCTCGGAGGCGGCCTCGAACAGCGCGCGCGCGTAGACCTGTGCGACCTGTGCCATCAGTTCTCGCGCCCGCCCGCAAGGGCCGAGAAGTCGAGGTCGGCCAGTGCGTCCTGAACCAGCTGGCGCTGGTCCGCCTCGGTGAGCGTCTTGCGAGTGACCCGCTCGGTGGCCAGCACCGTGAGTTCCGCGACGTCCCGCATGATCTCGTCGAGCATGCGGCGGCTCTCGGCCTCGATGTCCCGGCGCGTCTGCTCGAGCATCTGCTCGCCCCGGGCCGCGGCGGTGGTGCGTGCCTCGTTCTCCACGGCGGTCGCGGCCTGCCGAGCGCGCTCGACGATCTCGTCGGCCTGCGCCCGGGCCTCCGTCAGCCGCTCGCGGTACTCACCGAGCAGCACGTCGGCTTCCTGACGGGTCCGCGCGGCAGCGTCGATCGACTCCTCGATGGCGGCCTGACGCCGGTCCAGAGCCTCCCGGATCTTCGGGAAAACTCCCTTGACCAGCACGACCACACTGACCGAGAAGACCACCAAGGTCCAAATGGTCATCCCCACGTTGGGGGTGATCAGCCAAGTGCTCCCACTGGCCTGGACGTTCTCGGCAGTTGAGGCGAGCAACACGATGGCCAACTCCTTGTTGTTTAGAGGAAGAAGGCGATGAAGCCGCCGACGAGGCCGTAGAAGAAGCAGGCCTCGGTCAGGGCGAAGCCCAACCACTGGGTGGAAGCGATCTCGTTGCGCATCTCGGGCTGGCGCGCCGTGGCCTCCACGACCGAGCCGAACAGCGAGCCGATACCCGCACCGGCGCCGGCCGCTCCGCCGCCCGCACCCGCGCCGAGGGCGATCGCCCGACCGGCCTTCTGACCGTAGGTGGTCGGATCGGCAGTGCCAGTGGCGGCATTGAACAGTTGCAGAATCTGCGACATTGAAATCCTTTTCTGGCTAGTGGCTGTGAGTCGCACTGCCGATGTACATGGCGGTGAGGATGGCGAAAATGAAGGCCTGGAGGCCGGCGATCAGGACGGCCTCGAACAGGTAGATCGCGATACCGAGCGGCAGGGTGAGCCACCCCAGGTACGGCCGCCCCAGCAGCACTGCCATGTTGCCGCCCATGAAGTCGATCAGCAGGTGGCCGGCGAGCAGGTTGGCCCAGAGCCGAACGGTCAGCGAGAGCAGCCGCAGGAAGTTGGAGAGGATCTCCAAGGGGTAGAGCATGAACAACATGCCCTTGCTGACACCCGAGGGCACGAGGCTCTTGATGTAGCCCAGGGCGCCGTGAGCGCGCACACCCTCGTAGTTGAAGACGATCCAGACACCCAGCGCCAGAATCAGCGGCACAGCCACGTTGGTGTCCGCGGCGTAGAGCTGGAAGGACGGGAAGTTTCCGCCGAAGATCTTCTCCGCCGAGTTGACCGGCAGCGGGATGTACCCGAGGAGGTTGGTGACCAGGATGAACACGAACAGGGTCGCGACCAGCGGGAACCACTTCCGGGCCAGGGCCTCGTCCATGTTGTCGCGGGTCATGCGGCGGGTCAGGTCGTAGAAGGCTTCGACCGCCGTCTGCACCCGGTTGGGCCGCATGTTCATCCGCTTGGCGACCCACAGCAGGATGCCGAGCGTGATGGCCGTGGTGAGCAGCAGGTAGAGAACGCCCTTGTTGAAGTCGATCGGCCCGACGATCTTGAACCACCGGTCGAGGTGGAAGGGCTGAACGATGTTGAAGTCTTCGTTCTTCGTCCCGCTCAGACCGAAGAAGGCGATCATCACGACAAAGCCGGCGATGTAGATCGTGACGGCCAGCAGGCCGATCTGCTTGCCCAGGCTCATCCCGGGCTTGGCCTTGTGCCCGGGGCTCTGCTCAGTCTCATCGGGGGTCTGCGGGGGCCCAGTCTCGGTGGGCATCTCGGACTGGATCGTCATGGGGAAGCCTTACGTCGGGCGGGCGGTCCGGACACGAGCCGGACGACGAATGCGGCGGAGTACGCGGCGAAGATCACGACCGATGCGGTGAGCCCGTCGCGGCGTTCACCGACCACCCCCGCGAGGACGATCACGCCGGCCAGCAACCAGATCCGCCCGAAGGCTTCGGCGAGGTTCGCGGCCACCTGCTTCACCGGGTCGGTCGCGCGGCGGATCCAGCGCCGGTTGTACACCGAGATCAGCCGCTGCAGCACCCATCCGCCGGCGCCGAGCACGAAGCCCGGCTCAGGAACGTCGAGCGCCACCGCGGGCACTACCGCGGCAGCCACCAGCAGCAGGTCCAGGTTTCCCCACAGCTGCGCCCGACCGCTGAGGACGGGCGGACCCGCGCCGATGGGCGCGTCAGCGTCCACGGCCACATCGCAAGTCAACCCGAGTCCTTTCAAGGAGGCCGGCACCGGTGCCAGGAGCGCGCGGCCACACAGCGGCCCGCGCTTTCGCAGGGGAAACTACCATCAGGTCAAGGCGCATTTCGCGTCGGGAGCGGTCGAACGGATCACACCCGGGTGTGGTGGTCGTCCCGGTCGTCCTCGCCGGGCGCTTTCGGCTCCTCGTCCGCCGGCGTGCGCAGTGGCCCGCGCAGCAGCAGCAGGCCCACGAACACCAACGCGCCCAGGGCGACGAACACCCACGGGGCCGCCGACAGCAGCGACAGGCCGACCACGCCGAAGGCGATCAGGGCCGACCAGAAGTACATGATGAGAACCGCCCGACGGTGCGAGTGCCCGATCTCCAGCAGTCGGTGATGCAGGTGCTGCTTGTCCGGGGCGAACGGCGAACGGCCCTGACGGGTGCGGCGGACGATCGCCAGCACCAGGTCCAGGAACGGTGCCGCGATCGCCGCGAACGGCAGCGCCAGGGGCAGCAGGACCGGAGAAATGTTCCCGTTGTCGACGGCTCCGAAGTCGATCTGACCGGCGAAGCTCACCGTCGACGCGGCCAGGATCAATCCGATCAGCATCGACCCGGAGTCGCCCATGAAGATGCGTGCCGGGTGGAAGTTGTGCGGCAGGAAGCCCAGGCAGATCCCGGCCAGCAACGCCGAGAACAACGCCGGGGAGATCGCGCGGTCCAGTCGCTCGGAGACGGCCAGCAGGTAGGTGTAGGAGAAGAACGCCAAGGCCGCGACCAACGCGATCCCGGCGAGCAGGCCGTCGAGGCCGTCGACGAAGTTCACCGCGTTGACCGTCGCCACCACGATCAGCACCGACAGGAGCGTCCCGGAGGTCGGGTCCAGCGAGATCGTGGTGCCGGGGATGGGCAGATAGGTCATCTGAATACCCATCACAACCATGACCCCGGCGGCCAGCACCTGGCCGGCGAACTTGGTCAGCGCGTCCAGGCCCCAGCGGTCGTCGACCGCCCCGAGCAGGCAGATCAGCGAGCCCCCGGCCAGCAACGCCCAGGGGTCGTGGGAGTTGGCGAAGAGTTCGCTGGACAGGAACGGCATCCGGGAGGCCACCAGAACGCCGGTGAACAGCCCGGCCAACATCGCGATTCCACCCAGGCGCGGGGTGGGGATCGCGTGCACGTCGCGCGCCCGGACCTCGGTCATCGCGCCGAACGCGATCGCCCCGCGCCGCACCACACCGGTGCTCAGGTACGTCGCCGCCGCCGCCACGAGCAGCGCCAGCAAGTACTCCCTCACCGGACAGTTATCCCATGAAGGTGATCCGGATCAGGACACCGCGCGGTTGGTCGCCGCGGTGCGCGCCACGGCGAGGTGACCGACCAGCGCCCCCAGGCAGGCCGCGATCTCGTCCGCGCACAGCCGGAAGACGTGCAACGGGGCGCCGTACGGATCGGCGATGTCGGTCGAGCGAACCGCGGAGCCGAGTCTCGTCCGCAATTCCGCCAGGGTGCAGACCAACGCCCGGGCCCGGGCGGCCGGATTGTGCACCAGGACATCCGGCGGGGCGTCCTGGGCCAGGCTCGCGAACTCGCACAGCGTGAACACCCGGTCGCGGGCGGCCGGGTCCATCAGCCGCACCTGCTGGCTCTGCTCGCTCGAGGCGGTCAGCACCAGGTCGGCGGCGGCGATCTGCTCAGCCAGCAGTTCCTGGGCCACGAACCCACCCGCGCGGGCACCGCGTTCGTTGAGCACCGCCCGGGCGTGCTGCTCCATCGGTGCCCCGTCGTGTCCCCAGGTACCTGCGCTGCCGATCCGGAACGCGTCGACCTCGGCACCGAGTGCCGCAGCCAGCTCCAGCTCGGCCAGCCGCTCAGCCATCGGGGAGCGGCACACGTTGCCCGTGGACACAAAGAGAATCGAGAACCGCCCCGTCACGTGACTACCTCTAGTTCGGGCGCGATCGACCGCAGCTCCTCCAGCGAGATCGCCCCCGGCCGCAGCAGGCGCGGCGTGCCGGAGGTCACGTCCACGATCGAGGACGGCAGCTCGCTCGCCGCCGGCCCGGCGTCCAGGTAGACCTCGACCAGCTCGCCGAACTGCGTCCGGGCCTCCAGGGCGTCGTTGGCCGGCGGACGACCGGAGATGTTCGCGCTGCTGACCGCCATCGGTCCGGTGGTGCGCAGCAGTTCCAGGGCGACCGGGTCCATCGGCATCCGGATCGCGACTGTCCCCCGGGCATCACCGAGGTCCCAGCGAAGCGAGGGCTGCTGCTTGCAGACGACCGTCAGTGCACCCGGCCAGAACGCGGAGACGAGGTCGCGGGCCACGTCCGGGATCCCGGTGGCGATGCCGTCCAGCGTGCGGGTCGAACCGATCAGCACCGGGACGGGCATGTCGCGGCCCCGGCCCTTCGCGTTTAGCAGAGCGGCAACCGCCGAGGGGGTGAACGCGTCGGTGCCCACCCCGTAGACGGTGTCAGTGGGCAACACCACCAGTTTCCCGTTACCGACAGCCTCGGCGGCGGCCTTCAGGCCCTCCGCGCGCGCGGTGGGATCAGCGCAGTCGAAAGACCGCGGCATGAGGCTGCCTCCACAGAGCCGGTACGACGACGCCGACCGTCGCCCCCCGATGGGTGAACGGTCCCAGCACGGGAGGTACGCAATTCGGGGTAACCCGGCTGGATCGGACCAAGGTATGGGTTGCAAGGCGCGCCTTGCCACCCCGTGCGGGCTCCGGATCGAGACAGGGCCGTGGTAAGGCGAGACGTTTCGCGAAAGCCCGACTGCACCGGGTGATCGGAGGCGTGACGGGGTGTCATCCCGGCAGTGTCCGAGCGGCAATGTCACACCCGGACTGCGGTCACGAAGCGGTCCCGGCCGGCCAGGTCCTTGTGGTCCGCGACCGCCCGCCAGCACCCGGCGCCACGGAACAGCGCCGGGACGCTGCCGGCCTGCACCTCGGCGTGCTCGACCACGGCCAGGCCCCCCGGTCGCAGCAGCTCCGCGGCCCGTCGGACGACCGCCCGCATCATGTCCAGCCCGTCCTCGCCGCTCCACAGGGCCGCCGCCGGGTCGTGGTCGCGGACCTCGGGGGTCACCGATTCCCAAGCGGGCATTGGAATGTACGGCGGGTTGGAGATCACCACGTCGAAGGTCCCGTCGAGTTCGGCCAACGCGGTGCGGGCATCGGCGAGGTGCAACGTGACCGCAGTGCCCGCCAGGTTCCGCGTCGCCCAGTCGTACGCGCCGGGATCGACCTCCACTGCGTGCACCTGGGTCCCCGGAACCTCGGTGACCACCGACAACGCGATCACCCCGGACCCGGTGCACAGGTCGACCACCCGGGCACCGGGGGGCAGCGTGGCGAGGAAGTCCACCACCGCGCCGACCATCACCTCGGTTTCCGGCCGGGGGACGAACACCCCCGGGCCGACCGCGACGCTGACCCGGCGGAAATGGGCCACCCCGGTCAGGTGCTGCAACGGCTCACGCGCGACCCGACGGGCCACCAGGGCTTCGTACCCGGCAGCGTCGATGCGGTCGTGGCGCACCAGGTCGCCGCGGCGGACCCCGAGCAGGTGCGCGGCCAGTTCCTCAGCGTCGTTGCGGGCCGAGGCCACCCCGGCCTCGGCCAGCCGGCTGCGGGCCGCGGCCAGCGCCGAACGCAGATCAGTTTCGACGCCCGCCGCTGCCCTGGAGTCCGGGTTCAGTTGGTACCAGCCAGCTTCGCGGCCTCGTCGGCCTCCAAGCACGCCTGGATGACCGCGTCGAGGTCGCCGTCGAGGACCGCATCGAGGTTGTAGGCCTTGAAGTTCACCCGGTGGTCGGCGATGCGGTTCTCCGCGTAGTTGTAGGTGCGGATTCGCTCGGAGCGGTCGACGGTGCGGACCTGGCTGCGGCGGGCGTCGGAGGCCTCGGCGTCGGCGGCCTCCTGCGCGGCGGCCAGCAGCCGGGCCCGCAGGATGCGCATCGCCTGCTCCTTGTTCTGCAGCTGGCTCTTCTCGTTCTGGCAGGACACCACGATCCCGGTCGGCAGGTGGGTCAGCCGGACCGCGGAGTCGGTGGTGTTGACCGACTGGCCGCCGGGGCCGGAGGACCGGAACACGTCCACCCGCAGGTCGGCCGGGTTCACCTCGACGTCGACCTCCTCGGCCTCCGGCAGCACCAACACGCCGGCCGCCGAGGTGTGGATCCGGCCCTGGGACTCCGTGACCGGGACGCGCTGCACCCGGTGCACGCCGCCCTCGTACTTCAGCCGCGCCCAGACGCCCTGGCCGGGTTCGACGCCGCGGGCCTTCACCGCCAGCGAGACGTCCTTGTAGCCGCCGAGGTCGGAGTCCTGGGCGTCGAGCACCTCGGTCTTCCAGCCCCGACGTTCGGCGTAGCGCAGGTACATCCGCAGCAGGTCGCCGGCGAACAATGCCGATTCCTGCCCGCCCTCGCCGGCCTTGATCTCGAGGATCACGTCGCGGTCGTCGTCCGGGTCGCGGGGCAGCATCAGGTGCCGCAGCTTCTCGGACCGCTCGTCCCGGGTGGCCTCCAGCTCGGGCAGCTCGGCCCGGAACGAGGCGTCCTCGGTGGCGAGTTCGGCGGCGGCCTCGACGTCGTCGGCGGCCTGTTTCCAGGCCCGGTACGCGGCCACGATCGGGGACAGCTCGGCATAGCGGCGACCGAACTTGCGCGCCTGCGCCGCGTCGGCGTGCACGGCCGGGTCGGCCATCGCCTTCTCGAGCTCGGCGTGCTCGGTCAGCAGGTCCGTGATCGCCTCGAACATCGCCTCTCCCTGCGGGACGTCGTCCCCTCGCGGCCGCGTCGGACAACACGACGCCGGCGCCCGCGAGGTGCGGACGCCGGCGTGAGGTGCAGCTACTTGTCGGCCGACTTCTTGCCGAAGCGCTTCTCGAAGCGGGCCACGCGGCCGCCGGTGTCCAGGATCTTCTGTTTGCCCGTGTAGAACGGGTGGCACTGCGAGCACACGTCGGCGTGGATGACGCCATTCTTGGCAGTGCTGCGAGTGGTGAAGGTCGACCCGCAAGTGCAGGTGACCTCGGTGACCCCGTAGGCGGGGTGGATGTCGGACTTCACGGCTTGCTCCTTGTTCATCCTTGTCCCGGGTCGCCGCGGCGAGCGCCTGCGACGTGAACCGGGACCGGCCAAGTGTGCCAGTTCAGGTGGCCACCGACTAAACGCATCTGGCGCCCGGCGGATTCCACAGGTCGACCCGGCGTTTCGTCAGGTCACATTGATCACGTCAGTCACAATGATCACTGGAATCACACCACGGTTGTCGGGCGGGTGGGCCAGTGGCACGGCGAACGCTGTGGGTCGGGATGGCGGCCGCGGCACTCGGGATCTCGGCAACGGTCGGTGTGCTCGTCGGGACAGCACCGGCCGCGCCGGCCGCCGGCGGTTCCCAACCCGGCCTCGATGCCCTGCACCCGAACCTGGTCCGGGCCACGGAGTTCCTCACCGGACCGGAGGGCATCACCGCCGACGTGCCCACCCAACCCGGGGCGAGCTACCGGTTGGACCTGCAGGCACCGGCCGGTGCGGATTACGAGGTCACGTTCGGCACCGGGACCGCGGAGCTGTCCGGCGCGGCCCGGACAGTCGTCCTCGACGTGGCGGCGCTCGAGACTCTGACCCGGTTGACCATGGCCGCCGTGGGCGGCACGCCACGGCTGCCGGCGCAGGTGGCGGTGCACCGGCTCGACTGACGTCGCGTCAGCTCAGTTGTCGGGCTCGTTCCCGTCGGACATCGGCGTGGTCTTCTGCACCTGCATGAGGAACTCGATGTTCGACTTGCTCTTGCGCAGCCGGTCGAGAAGCAGCTCGATGGCCTGCTGGTCGTCGAGGGCGGACATGACCCGGCGCAGCTTCCAGACGATCTGGAGCTCCTCGCGCGACATCAGGATCTCTTCCTTGCGCGTGCCGGACGCGTCGACGTCCACCGCGGGGAAGATTCGCTTGTCGGCGAGCTTGCGGTCGAGCTTGAGCTCCATGTTGCCGGTGCCCTTGAACTCCTCGAAGATCACCTCGTCCATGCGCGAGCCGGTCTCCACCAGCGCGGTGGCGAGGATCGTCAGCGAGCCGCCGTTCTCGATGTTGCGGGCGGCACCGAAGAAACGCTTCGGCGGGTACAGCGCGGTGGAGTCGACACCGCCGGACAGGATTCGGCCCGAGGCCGGAGCGGCCAGGTTGTAGGCGCGGCCCAGTCGGGTGATCGAGTCGAGCAGCACGACCACGTCGTGGCCGAGCTCGACCAGTCGCTTGGCGCGCTCGATCGACAGCTCCGCGACCGTGGTGTGGTCCTCGGCCGGACGGTCGAAGGTCGAGGCGATGACCTCGCCCTTCACCGAGCGCTGCATGTCGGTGACCTCTTCCGGCCGCTCGTCGACGAGCACGACCATCAGGTGGGTCTCCGGGTTGTTCGCGGTGATCGCGTTCGCGATCGCCTGCAGCACCATGGTCTTGCCGGCCTTGGGCGGGGAGACGATCAGGCCACGCTGGCCCTTGCCGATCGGGGCGACCAGGTCGATCACGCGGGTGGTGAGCTGGCTCGAGTCGTGCTCCAGCCGCAGCCGCTCCTGCGGATACAGCGGGGTCAGCTTGCTGAACTCGAGGCGGTCGCGGGCCTTCTCCGGCTCCATACCGTTGACGGTGTCCAGGCGGACCAGCGCGTTGAACTTCTCTCGCCGCTCGCCGTCGCGCGGCTGGCGGATCGCGCCGGTGACGGCGTCGCCCTTGCGCAGCCCGCCCCGGCGGACCTGGGCCAACGACACGTACACGTCGTTCGGGCCGGGCAGGTACCCGCTGGTGCGGACGAACGCGTAGTTGTCGAGGATGTCGAGGATTCCGGCGACCGGGACCAGGACGTCGTCCTCACTGATCTCCTGCTCGGCGGGCTCGTAGCCGCCGGTGCGACTACTCCCACCCCCCGGGCGGTTGCTGCGGTTGCGGTCGCGGTAGCGGCCCCGCCGCCGGCGGCGACCCGAACCGTCGTCGTCATCGTCGTCGGGCCCGTTGTCGCGGTTGGCCCCCGGGCCGCGGTTGTCCTGCTGGCGGTTGTCCTGCTGGCGGTTGCTGTTGCCGTCGCTGCGGTTGTCCTGCTGCCGGTTGTCCTGCTGGCGGTTGCTGTTGCCGTCGCTGCGGTTGTCCGGACGACGGTTGTCGTTGTCGCGAGCACTGCCGCGGTCGCGACGGTCCCGCTGGCGCTCGCGGCGGTCGCGCTGCTGATCGCCGGTCGACTGGCCGGCCTGGGCCGAGTCGCCGGAGCGCTCGGAGTCGGAATTGTGTTGGGAATCAGTGTTGCGTTGGGAGTCGGTGTTGCGTTCGGACTCGGCGGGCGCGGATGCCGCAGCCTCGACCGGTCGCGCGTTCTCGGCCGGGGCCGATGCGGCGCGCGCGGCGCGCGGCGCACGCTCGGCGCGCTCGCTGCTCTGCTCGGAGCGGGGTTCGGACTGCGCGGCGCGAGCCGCGGGCTGGCGGGCGCCGCCCTGACGCTCGGAACTCTGCTTCTCGGATATGGCCTCGATCAGCTGGGGCTTGCGCATCCGGCCGGTGCCGGTGATGCCCAGGCCGGAGGCCATGGTCTGCAGTTCTGCCAGGACCATGCCCGCCAGGCCGTCCGCCCGGCGCTTACGAGCAGGTGCGCTCGAGGCTGCGGTGCCGGAATGGTCCGGATCGGCGGTGGCGGCGACGGTGGCCGCGGGCGCCAGCGCCAGATCGGAGGTTTCAGCCACTGGGTTGCGTTCCTTTCCCGGCGGGGCGCACCTGGGCGGCCGACCGGTGAGACTCGTCCGTAGGACGAACTGGCCGTTTGTCAACGGCAGGGGGTGGAGGGAGTGGACACGACGCGCTGGTCGGTGTTCTCGCCGAGCGCCTGAGTTCGGTTCGGGAGATCGACACGGCTTGCGCCGTTTGACTCGGCGCGCCTGGTGCTGCCCCAACGATAACACCTGGTTGGCCGGCGCCGTACGCGCATGCCGCCAGTGGCGTGTCAACCTGTCAAGCGGATCGGACGGTGGCTCCCGTGGCGTCGATCGCCAGCTCCTCGACGCGCCAACCGGCCGGCGCCGTTGCGCGGGCCGCCACCAGCGAGTTCTCGCAGGCCAGGGCCAGCACGGTGGGGCCGGCGCCGGAGACGGTGGCCGGCAGACCGGCCTCCCGCAGACGGTGGACCAGGTCGAGGCTGGCCGGCAGCGCCGGACGCCGGTACTCCTGGTGCAACCGGTCCTCGGTGGCGACCATCAGCAGTTCGGGGGCCGCGGTCAACGCGTGGACCAGCAGGGCGGCCCGGGCGGAGTTCGCCGCCGCGTCGACGTGCGGGACGGTGGCCGGCAGCAGCCCCCGGGCCCGCTTGGTCTCCAGTTCGTCGGTCGGGATGAACACGACCGGGCGGATCCGGGCGTCGGGGGCCAGCACGACCACCCGGGGGCCGGCCGGCTCCGACCAGGCGATCGTGAAACCCCCGCGCAGGCAAGCGGCGACATTGTCCGGGTGGCCCTCGATCTCGCAGGCCACGGCCAGCAGGCCGGCGTCGTCGATCCGCTGCGCGCCCTCGACGAGCAGCGCCTGGGCACCGACCACCCCGGCGACGATCGCCGCCGACGAGGAACCCAGCCCGCGCCCGTGCGGGATCCGGTTGACGCAGTGCATCCGCAGGCCGGGCAGCGGCAGGCCGACGCGGGCCAGGCAGTCCCGGACCGAGCGCACCACCAGGTGGTCGGCGTCGCGTCGCAGGCTGCTCGCGGCCTCGCCGTCGATCTCGACCTCGAGGCCGCCGTCGAGGACCGTGAAGCTGACCTCGTCGTACAGCGCGAGAGCCAGGCCGAAGGAGTCGAAGCCCGGCCCGAGGTTCGCGCTGGTCGCCGGGACTCGGACGGTCACCGTCCCGCCCCGCCAGGGGCTCGAGGTTGCCGTACTTATTTGTTCGCTCGCAAGCTCGCTCACGTCAGGCCGAGCTTGGCCGCGGCCGCCGCCGCGTCGACCGGAACGGTCTCCGGCTTCGGTGCGCCCGCGATGGCCCACTCCGGGTCCTTGAGCCCGTTGCCGGTGACCGTGCAGACCACCGTCAGGCCCGCCGGGAGCTGATCGCGTTCGCGGGCCTGCAGCAACCCGGCGACGCCGGCGGCGGAAGCCGGTTCCACGAACACACCCTCGCGGGAGGCCAACAACCGATACGCAGAAAGGATCTGACGGTCGGTCACGGAATCGATGCGGCCGTTCGACTCGTCGCGGGCGGCGACCGCGGAGTCCCACGACGCCGGGTTGCCGATCCGGATCGCGGTGGCCAGCGTCTGCGGGTTCTTCACCGGAGCACCCTCGACGATCGGGGCGGCCCCGGCGGCCTGGAACCCGAACATCCGCGGTAGACGGGCCGCGGGGCCATCACTGGCGTACTCGGTGTAGCCCTTCCAGTAGGCCGTGATGTTGCCTGCATTGCCGACAGGTAAACAGTGGACGTCGGGGGCATCACCGAGGGCGTCGACGATCTCGAAGGCCGCGGTCTTCTGGCCCTCGATGCGGAACGGGTTCACCGAGTTCACCAACGCGACCGGGTAGCTCTCGGACAGGCCGCGGGCCAACTCCAGGCAGTCGTCGAAGTTGCCGTCGACCTGCAGGATCCGCGACCCGTGCACGAGCGCCTGGCTCATCTTGCCCAGCGCGATCTTGCCCTGCGGGACCAGCACCGCGCAGACCATGCCCGCCCGTGTCGCATAGGCAGCGGCACTCGCACTGGTGTTGCCGGTCGAGGCGCAGATCACCGCGCGGGCACCCTCCTCGGCGGCCTTGGAGATCGCCATGGTCATCCCGCGGTCCTTGAACGACCCGGTCGGGTTCGCGCCCTCGACCTTCAGCCAGACCTGACAACCCGTCAGTTCCGAGATGACCGTGGCCGGGACCAGCGGGGTGCCGCCCTCGCGCAGCGTCACCACCGGGGTGTTCGGGCCGACCGGCAGGCGGTCGCGGTACTCCTCGATCAGGCCTCGCCACTGCCGGGTCGTCGCGGTCGCACTCATCCGTCAGGCTCCTTCGACGCGCATCACACTGGCGACGCTACGCACCACGTCGGTCCGGCGCAGTTCGTCGACCGTGGCGGCCAGGGCCGCGTCGGTCGCCCGGTGGGTGACGATCACCAGCGTGGCGTCCTCGGCGTGGCCTTCCTGCCGCACGGTCTGGATCGACACCCCGTGCTGGGCGAACACGTTGGCGACCCCGGCCAGCACACCTGGCTTCTCCGCGACGTCGAGGCTGACGTGATAGCGGGTGACGTTCTCGCCCATCGGCCGCACGGCGAGCTGAGCGTAGGCCGACTCGCCGGGCCCGCGGCCGCCCACCACCCGGTGCCGGGCCACCGCGACCAGGTCGCCGAGTACTGCACTGGCGGTCGGCGCGCCACCGGCGCCGCGACCGTAGAACATGACCGGCCCGGCCGCGTCGGCCTCCACGAACACCGCGTTGAACGCGTCGCCGACGCTGGCCAACGGATGGCTGCGCGGGATCATCGCCGGGTGCACGCGCACGCCGATCCCGGTCTCGTCGGCGGACAGTTCGCAGATGGCCAACAGCTTGATCACGCAGTCCATCTCCCGGGCCCGGGACACGTCGGCCGCGGTGACCTCGGTGATGCCCTCGCGGTGCACGTCGCCGATCGTCACCCGGCTGTGGAAGGCCAACGAAGCGAGGATCGCGGCCTTGGCCGCAGCGTCGAAGCCCTCCACGTCGGCGCTCGGGTCGGCCTCGGCGTAGCCCAGCGCGCTCGCTTCTTCCAGCGCGTCACCGAAGGAGGCGCCCGAGGCATCCATGCGCGAGAGGATGAAGTTGGTGGTGCCGTTGACGATCCCGAGCACGCGGCGGACCTTGTCGCCGACCAGCGACTCGCGCAGTGGCCGCAGCAACGGGATCGCGCCGGCGACGGCCGCCTCGTAATAAAGGTCGACGCCGTGCTTGTCGGCCGCCGCGTACAAGGTGGCGCCGTCCTCGGCGAGCAGAGCCTTGTTGGCCGTGACGACCGAGGCGCCGTGCTCCATGGCGTCCAGGATCAAGCTGCGGGCCGGCTCGATGCCGCCGATCACCTCGATGACCACGTCGAGGTCGCGCTTGACCAGTGACGCGGCGTCAGTTGTGAACAGTTTCGGGTCGACGTCCAGGTCGCGCGGCTTGTTGCCGCGCCGCACCGCGATTCCCACCAGCTCCACGGGGGCCCCGATCCGCGCGGCCAGGTCGCCCGAGTGCCGCTGCAGTTGGCGGACCACCTCGGTGCCGACCGTGCCGCAGCCGAGCAGCCCCACCCGTACCGCGTTCATCGCAACCTTCCCGCCGCAACCGTCGCGCTCACCCTACGTCCAGCCGCGTGAGATCCTCGTCGGTCTCGCGCCGCACGATCACCCGCGCGTCACCGGCCCGCACGGCGACCACGGCCGGGCGGGGCAGCATGTTGTAGTTGCTGGCCATCGACCGGCAGTAGGCGCCGGTGGCGGCGACGGCCACGAGGTCACCCGGGGCGATGTCGTCGGGCAGCCACAGGTCGCGGACCACGATGTCGCCGCTCTCGCAGTGCTTGCCCACCAGGCGGGACAGCGCGGCCGGGGCGTCCGAGGCGCGGGAGACCAACGCGGCGGAGTACGTCGCGTCGTACAACGCGGTGCGGATGTTGTCGCTCATCCCGCCGTCGACCGACACGTAGGCCCGCCGCTCGCCGCGTTCGCCCAACGTGACCGGCTTGACGGTGCCGACCTCGTAGAGCGTGATCGTGCCCGGCCCGACGATGGCCCGACCCGGTTCCACCGACAGGTGCGGGGTGGGCAACCCGGCGGCCTGGCACTCCCGTTCGACGATCTTTATCAGCGTGACCGCGGTCGCGGCGATGTCGACCGGGTCGTCGGCCGAGGTGTAGGCGATGCCCAGGCCGCCACCGAGGTCGAGCTCAGGCAGTTCGACGCCGTGCTCGTCGCGCAGCTGTGCGGCCAGTCCGACCATCCGGTGCGCGGCGACCTCGAAGCCGGAGGTGTCGAAGATCTGGGAACCGATGTGCGAGTGCAGACCGCGCAGCTCGAGGCTGGGCAGCATGAGCACCCGCCGCGCCGCCTCGGCCGCCTCCCCGCCGGCCAGCGAGAACCCGAACTTCTGGTCCTCATGGGCGGTGGCGATGAACTCGTGGGTGTGCGCCTCGACGCCGACGGTGACCCGGATCAACACCCGGGCCCGGACGTCGCGCTGCGCGGCCAGGTCGGCCAGCCGGGCGATCTCCACGTGGGAGTCGACGACGATCCGCCCGACGCCCGCCTCCAGCGCGGCGGCCAGTTCCGCGGCGGACTTGTTGTTGCCGTGCAGGGCGATCCGCTCGGCCGGGAACCCGGCCCGCAGCGCGACGGCGAGTTCGCCACCGCTGCACACGTCGAGGCCCAGGCCCTCCTCCTGCACCCACCGGGCCACCGCTGCGCACAGGAACGCCTTGCCCGCGTAGTACACCTCGGCGCCGGTGAACGCCTCGCCGAACGCCCGCGCGCGGGCCCGGAAGTCGGCCTCGTCGCAGACGAACAGCGGGGTGCCGAACTGCTCGGCAAGGTCGCGGACGTCGTGACCGGCGACGCGGACCACACCGTCCTGACCCCGCGTCAGATTCCGCGGCCAGACGGCCGGGTCGAACGCGTTGAGGTCGACGGGCGGGGCGCCGAGCGCCTCGTGCCCGAGCACCTCGGCGTGCCGCGGGCCCGCCGGGTGGGCGGACCTACTCACGAGTGCTCACATGCGCTCCGGGGCGGAGACGCCGAGCATCGCCAGGCCGTTGGAGATAACGGTGCGGGTGGCGTCGTTGAGCCACAGCCGGGCCAGGTGCAGGTCGCCGGGCTCCTCGTCGCCGCGCGGCAGGATCCGGCAACCGTCGTAGAAGCGGTGGTAGGTACCGGCCAGGTCCTCCAGGTAGCGCGCGATGCGGTGCGGCTCACGCAGTTCCGCGGCCGAGGCCACCACCCGCGGGAACTCCCCCAGCGCGCCGAGCAGGAGCGCCTCCCGGTCGTCGGTGAGCAACTCCGGGTGGAAGGACTCCGGGGCGCTCCAGTCCAGGCCGAGGTCGCGGGCGTTGCGGGCCAGGGCCGCGGTCCGCGCCGCCACGTACTGCACGTAGTAGACGGGGTTCTCCGGCGCCGCCCGGGTTATCTCGGCGACGTCGAGGGTCAGCTGGGAGTCGGTCGAGGCGCGCGCCAGGCTGTAGCGGGCGGCGTCGACGCCGACGAGGTCGACCAGTTCGTCGAGCGTGACGATCGTGCCCGCCCGCTTCGACATCTTCAGTTCCTCGCCGTTCCGCAGCAGCTTCACCAGCTGCCCGATCAGCACCTGCACGCTGATGTCCGGGTCGTCGCCCGCGCAGGCCGCCAGGGCCCGCAGGCGGTTGATGTAGCCGTGGTGGTCGGCGCCCAGCATGTAGATGCAGGTGTCGAACCCGCGCGAGCGCTTGTCCAGGTAATAGGCGGCATCGGCGGCGAAGTACGTCTTCTCGCCGTCGGCCTTGACCATGACCCGGTCCTTGTCGTCGCCGAAGTCCGTGGTGCGCAACCAGACCGCGCCGTCGGCGTCGTAGACGTGGCCCTGCTCGCGCAGCTTCTCGATCGCGACGTCGACCCGACCGCTCTCGTGCAGGCCCCGCTCGGAGAACCAGACGTCGAAGTGCACGCCGAATCGCTCCAGGCTGGCCGCGATGTCGGCCAGCATCATCCGATAACCGCGCTCCAACAGGCTGGGCAGCGCCTCGGCCTCGGGCAGGTCGGCCAGGGCCGGGTCGACCTCGAGGATCCGCTTGGCGATGTCGGCGATGTAGTCCCCGCCGTAGCCGTCCTCCGGGGCGGGCTGCCCGTGCACGGCCGCATACACCGACGCCGCGAACTTCTGCATCTGCACGCCGGCATCGTTGATGTAGTACTCACTGACGACGTCGGCGCCGGCCGCCTCCAGCACCCGGCGCAGGCTGTCGCCGACCGCGGCCCAGCGGGTGTGGCCCAGGTGCACCGGGCCGGTGGGGTTGGCAGAGACGTACTCCAGGTTGATCCGCTGCTTGCGCAGCGCCTCGGAGCGGCCGTACGCCGTGCCCGCGGTCACGATCGTCAGCGCCAACCGGCCTGCGACCTCGGAGTCCAGCCGGATGTTGAGGAACCCCGGACCGGCCACGTCGACCGCCGCGATCCCGCCGGACCCCCGCAAGTGGGAGGCAATGATCTCGGCCACGGCGCGCGGCGCCAGCCCGGCCGGACCCGCCAACTGCATAGCGATGTTGGTCGCGTAATCGCCGTGATCCCGCCGCCTCGTCCGCTCGACGTGGATGGTGCGCGGCACCGCGACGTCCAACTCCCCCGCCTGCACAGCGGTGTACACGGCTATCTGCACGGCATCGGCGAGTTCGGCGGGCGTCACCCGCCAAGTTTATGGCCGAGGGCCCAGCGGCCGCCGACCGCGGAGCAGCGCTGGCACCTGCACGAGGCTGATAAAGTCTGCGCGGTCCCGAGCCCCCGTAGCTCAGGGGATAGAGCGTCGCCCTCCGGAGGCGAAAGCGCAGGTTCGAATCCTGCCGGGGGCACACACGTTTCCGCAGGTCAGAGCCACTTTTAGAACAAATCATCGAACATTTTGGCCAGATTCTGGCCAGATCGAGCGGTCAAAGCAGCGCGTCGAGGGCAGTTGCGGGCCTCCTGGATCCGGTTCTACTCGCCCGGCGGCGATGAAGTCGTCGAGGACGTCGGACTCGATGCGGACGTGGCGGCCGACCTTCGTGAAGGCGATGCGCCGTTCGGCGATCAGGCGCCGGATGAATCGAGTGGTCGTGTTCAGCCGTTGCGCAGCCTCGTCGACGGTGTAGAGCTGCACTGGCATGGCGAACCCCCTCAAAGGCCCGGGGCTCCCACGGTTCCTCGCCGCGGTACCGGGCGGTCGTTGTCGGTCCCAACATCACTCATGTGTGCGCGACCGACCAGTTGACTGGGGTTATCCAGTCCCGGGTCAACGGTCCGAGTCAGATTCCGATGGCCCGGCCGTCGTCGCGGCCCCGGCTGTGGTCGCGGTCGTGGTGGATGCGTCGGTTCTGCTCGGCGATGCGCTCGAGGTCGCGGTCGCGTCTGCGTACCGACACATCGCGGTGGATCGCGAAGGAGCCGCGGCGCATCGCGTGCAGGTCCAGGTGCTCCGCCTTACCGGCTGGTTGGGCCGGTGCGAGGTAGGCCTCGCCGGTGGTGCCCTGCTCGGTGCGCATGGTCCGGGTGCGTCGTTGTTGTTCGCGTTGCCGGGTGTCGTCCTCGACCCGTCGTGTCAGCGTCGTGATTCCGCGGTCGAGCGTTGCGGCCGGGGCGAAGGTGCGGTCGGCGCCGCTCTGGTGGGCGGTGATGGCCGTGAGCAGTTCGTTGCGCAGGCCGCGGCGCCACCGCGGGGTCTCGGCCAGGTCGGTGCGGGCAAGTTGGGCGAGCCGGTTGTGTCGGTCGCGTTCACCGTCGAGGTGTGCGCGCTGCTCGCGCAGTCGGGTCAGTTCCGCGACGCGGGCGGTGTGTTCGGCGGGAATGATCCGGGCCCGGGCGGCCTCCATCATCGCGGTGGCCTCGGCGGCGTGACCGGTCTGCTCGGCCGCGCGATGGCGGGCGTTCTCGCGCATCGTGTGGGCGGAGTCCTGCGCGCCGGAGTTGGCCAAAGCCGTGGCGAGGATGTCGATCGCGCGGTCCTCGACGGTGGTGGTGCGGTCGTCGTACGGCCGGGGCGTTGGGCCGTGGCGGTCGATCGGGTCGATGGTGTCGCCGGTGATGTAGGCGTGGTTGGCTTCCCGGCCACGGGTCATGGCCACGTACAGGTGCTCTCGGTCCACGCCGGGGCGCACCAGGACCAGGCCGACGTCGACGGTGGCGCCTTGGGCGGAGTCGATGGTGGCGGCCCACCCGTGTTCGGCGTGGGCGGCCACGTAATCGCCCGGCAGGAAGGCCCAACCGCGACCGCGGCGTTCCAGGACGGTCAAACCTTCGGGGGCGACGGCGGTGACCAGGTAGAGGTCGCCGTTGCGCACGTGGCCGTCGCCCACCGGCAGGTGCCGGTTGTTGCGGCGGGTGCGCAGCAGGTCCCCGGCCTGCCACTGGCGTTCCC
>DATASX010000037.1 GCA_036269075.1 Sporichthyaceae bacterium | reverse complement strand
GCCGGTCCCCTCCTCGACGCGGAGCGTCAGGTAGTAGGCGCCGAAGACCATGTCCTGGGTGGGCACGGTGATCGGGCGGCCGGTGGCCGGCGACAGGATGTTGTTGGCCGACAGCATGAGGACGCGCGCCTCGGCCTGCGCTTCGGCCGACAGCGGCAGGTGGACGGCCATCTGGTCGCCGTCGAAGTCGGCGTTGAAGGCGGTGCAGACCAGCGGGTGGACCTGGATCGCCTTGCCCTCGACCAGCACCGGCTCGAAGGCCTGGATGCCGAGACGGTGGAGCGTCGGCGCCCGGTTCAGCAGCACCGGGTGCTCGCGGATGACACCTTCGAGCACGTCCCACACCTGGGGCCGGCGTCGCTCGACCATGCGCTTGGCCGACTTGATGTTCTGGGCCAGCTCCGCGTCGACGAGCCGCTTCATGACGAACGGCTTGAACAGCTCCAACGCCATGAGCTTGGGCAGGCCGCACTGGTGCAGCTTGAGGTTCGGGCCGATGACGATGACCGAACGGCCCGAGTAGTCGACGCGCTTGCCGAGCAGGTTCTGACGGAACCGGCCCTGCTTGCCCTTGAGCATGTCCGACAGCGACTTCAACGGCCGGTTGCCCGGACCAGTGACCGGACGACCGCGGCGGCCGTTGTCGAACAACGCGTCGACGGCCTCCTGCAGCATCCGCTTCTCGTTGTTGACGATGATCTCGGGCGCGCCGAGGTCGAGCAGCCGCTTGAGGCGGTTGTTCCGGTTGATCACGCGGCGGTAGAGGTCGTTCAGGTCGGAGGTGGCGAACCGGCCACCGTCGAGCTGGACCATGGGGCGCAGGTCCGGCGGGATCACCGGGATGCAGTCCAGCACCATGCCCATCGGCGAGTTGCGCGTCGACAGGAATGCGGCGACGACCTTCAGCCGCTTCAGCGCCCGGGTCTTCTTCTGGCCCTTGCCGGTGCGGATGATCTCCCGCAGGCGCTCGGACTCCTGCTCGAGGTCGAAGGACTCCAGCCGCTTCTGGATCGCTGCCGCGCCCATTCCGCCGTCGAAGTACATGCCGAAGCGGTCGCGCATCTCGCGGTACAGCAGCTCGTCGCCCTCAAGGTCCTGGACCTTGAGGTTCTTGAACCGGGTCCAGACGTCGTCGAGCCGGTCGATCTCGCGCTGCGCCCGGTCGCGCAGCTGCTTGAGCTCGCGCTCGGCGCCTTCCTTGACCTTGCGCTTCGCGTCGGACTTGGCGCCCTGCTCCTCCAGCTCGCCCATGTCGGCCTCGAGCTTCTTGGCGCGGGCCTCCAGGTCGACGTCGCGGCGCTGCTCGATGTGGCCGCGCTCGACGCCGAGTTGGGCCTCCAGCGAGGACAGGTCGCGGTGCCGGCCCTCCTCGTCGACCCACGTGATCATGTAGGCCGCGAAGTAGATGACCTTCTCCAGGTCCTTCGGGGCGAGGTCGAGCAGGTAGCCCAGCCGCGACGGAACGCCCTTGAAGTACCAGATGTGCGTGACCGGGGCCGCCAACTCGATGTGGCCCATGCGCTCACGCCGGACCTTCGCCCGGGTCACCTCTACGCCACACCGCTCGCAGATGATGCCCTTGAAGCGGACGCGCTTGTACTTGCCGCAGTAGCACTCCCAGTCCCGCGTGGGACCGAAGATCTTCTCGCAGAACAAGCCGTCCTTCTCCGGCTTGAGCGTGCGGTAGTTGATGGTCTCGGGCTTCTTGACCTCGCCGTGCGACCACTGCCGGATGTCGTCGGCGGTGGCCAGGCCGATGCGCAACTCGTCGAAGAAGTTGACGTCGAGCACGTTGTCCCCAGTCCCTTAAAGATTGTTTCGGACGCCTGTAGATCCAGTGGATTCGTAGGCGCCGCTAAACCTCTTCGACGCTCGACGGCTCACGCCGTGAGAGATCGATTCCGAGCTCCTCGGCAGCGCGGAAGACGTCCTCGTCGGTCTCGCGCATCTCGATCGACATGCCGTCGCTGGAGAGCACCTCGACGTTGAGGCACAGCGACTGCATCTCCTTGATCAACACCTTGAACGACTCCGGGATACCCGGCTCGGGGATGTTCTCGCCCTTGACGATGGCCTCGTAGACCTTCACGCGGCCGAGCACGTCGTCGGACTTGATGGTGAGCAGCTCCTGCAGCGCGTACGACGCGCCGTACGCCTCCAGGGCCCACACCTCCATCTCACCGAAGCGCTGGCCACCGAACTGGGCCTTACCACCCAGCGGCTGCTGCGTGATCATCGAGTAGGGGCCGGTGGAGCGGGCGTGGATCTTGTCGTCGACCAGGTGGAGCAGCTTCAGGATGTAGATGTAGCCGACCGAGATCGGGGCCTTGAACAGCTCACCGGAGCGGCCGTCGAACAGCTCGGCCTTGCCGTCCTCACCGATCAGGCGGACGCCGTCGCGGGTCGGCAGTGTCGAGCCGAGCAGGCCGGTGATCTCCTCCTCGCGGGCCCCGTCGAAGACCGGGGTGGCCACGTTGGTGCCCGGGTCGCCCTGGTCGGCGGAGATGCCTCGCAGCCGGCCCTTCCACTCCTCGTCGTCGCCCTCGACCTGCCAGCCGGTCTTGGCGACCCACCCGAGGTGCGTCTCCAGGATCTGGCCGATGTTCATCCGGCTGGGCACACCCAGCGGGTTGAGCACGACGTCGACGGCGGTGCCGTCGGACAGGAACGGCATGTCCTCGACCGGGAGGATCTTGGCGATGACGCCCTTGTTGCCGTGGCGTCCGGCGAGCTTGTCGCCGTCGGTGATCTTCCGCTTCTGGGCCACGTAGACCCGCACCAGCTGGTTGACGCCGGGCGGGAGCTCGTCGCCCTCCTCGCGGTCGAACAGCCGGACGCCGATGACCTTGCCGGACTCGCCGTGGGGCACCTTCAGTGACGTGTCCCGGACCTCGCGGGCCTTCTCGCCGAAGATCGCGCGCAGCAGCCGCTCCTCCGGGGTCAGCTCGGTCTCGCCCTTGGGCGTGACCTTGCCGACCAGCACGTCACCGGTCGTCACCTCGGCACCGATGCGGATGATGCCGCGGTCGTCGAGGTCGGCCAGGACCTCGTCGGAGACGTTCGGGATGTCGCGGGTGATCTCCTCCGGGCCCAGCTTGGTGTCTCGGGCGTCGACCTCGTGCTCCTCGATGTGGATCGAGGAGAGCACGTCGTCCTGCACCAGACGCTGGCTGAGGATGATCGCGTCCTCGTAGTTGTGGCCCTCCCACGGCATGAACGCGACCAGCAGGTTCTTGCCCAGTGCCATCTCGCCGTTGTCGGTGCAGGGGCCGTCGGCGATGACCTGACCGGCCTCGACCCGCGCGCCCTCCTCCACGATCGGCTTCTGGTTGATGCAGGTGCCCTGGTTGGAGCGACGGAACTTCGCCAGCCGGTAGGTCTGGTAGCCGCCCTCGTCGTCCATCACGTGGATGTAGTCGGCCGAGACCTCCGAGACCACGCCGGAATGCGTGGCGACGATGACGTCGCCCGCGTCCTTGGCCGCGCGGTACTCCTGCCCGGTCCCGACCAGCGGCGCCTCCGAACGCAGCAGCGGGACCGACTGCCGCTGCATGTTCGAGCCCATCAGGGCGCGGTTGGCGTCGTCGTGCTCGAGGAACGGGATCATGGCCGTGGCCACCGAGACCATCTGGCGCGGCGAGACGTCCATGTAGTCGACCTCGTCGGCCGGGATGAACTCGACCTCGCCGCCCTTACGGCGGACGAGCACGCGGGCCTCGGCGAAAGTGTTGTCCGGGTTCAGCGGCGCGTTGGCCTGCGCGATGACGTGCAGGTCCTCCTCGTCGGCGGTCAGGTAGTCGACCTCGTCGCTCACCTGCCCGCCGGTGACCTTGCGGTACGGGGTCTCCACAAAACCGAACGGGTTGATCCGGCCATAGGTGGCCAGCGACCCGATCAGACCGATGTTCGGCCCTTCCGGGGTCTCGATCGGGCACATGCGGCCGTAGTGCGACGGGTGCACGTCGCGGACCTCGAAGCCCGCGCGTTCCCGGGACAGACCACCGGGACCCAGCGCCGACAGGCGGCGCTTGTGGGTCAGACCCGCGAGCGGGTTGGTCTGGTCCATGAACTGCGACAGCTGGGAGGTGCCGAAGAACTCCTTGATCGATGCCACCACGGGGCGGATGTTGATCAGGGTCTGCGGCGTGATCGCCTCGACGTCCTGCGTGGTCATGCGCTCGCGGACGACCCGCTCCATCCGGGCCAGACCCGTGCGGACCTGGTTCTGGATCAGCTCGCCGACGGTACGCAGCCGCCGGTTGCCGAAGTGGTCGATGTCGTCGACCTCGACGCGGGCGTTGCCGCGCGCGCTCGGGATCTCGGTCTCGCCGGCGTGCAGCGCGACCAGGTACTTGATGGTCGCGACGATGTCTTCCTCGGTCAGCACGCCGGCGCTCAGCGGCTGCGCGAGGGCCAGCTTCTTGTTGACCTTGTAGCGGCCGACCTTGGCCAGGTCGTAGCGCTTGGCGTTGAAGTAGAGGTTGTCCAGCAGCGTCTGCGCTGCCTCACGCGTCGGCGGCTCGCCCGGACGCAGCTTGCGGTAGATGTCGAGCAGCGCCTCGTCCTGGGACCCGGTGTGGTCCTTGTCGAGGGTGGCCATCATCGACTCGTACTGGCCGAACTCCTCGCGGATGCGGGCCGCGTCCCAACCCAGCGCCTTGAGCAGCACCGTGACCGACTGCTTGCGCTTGCGGTCGATGCGGACGCCGACCGAGTCGCGCTTGTCGATCTCGAACTCGAGCCAGGCACCGCGCTGCGGGATGACCTTGGAGGAGTAGATGTCCTTGTCCGAGGTCTTGTCGAGCGCGCGGTCGAAGTAGACCCCCGGGGACCGCACCAGCTGCGAGACCACGACACGCTCGGTGCCGTTGATGACGAAGGTGCCCTTGTCGGTCATCAATGGGAAGTCTCCCATGAAGACCGTCTGGCTCTTGATCTCGCCGGTCTCGTTGTTGGTGAACTCGGCGGTCACGAACAACGGCGCGGAGAATGTGAAGTCGCGCTCCTTGCACTCGTCGATGGAGTTCTTCGGCGGCTCGAAGCGGTGGTCGCGGAACGTCAGGCTCATCGAGCCGGAGAAGTCCTCGATCGGGGAGATCTCCTCGAAGATCTCCTCCAGACCCGACTGGTCCGGGACATCGTGGCCGCCACCGGCGAGGGCTGCTTCGACCCGGGCGCGCCACCGGTCGTTGCCGAGCAGCCAGTCGAAGGAGTCGACCTGAAGAGCGAGGAGGTTGGGGACTTCCAGTGGTTCACGGATCTTGGCGAATGAGATGCGGCGGGGTGCAAGGGTGGTGCGCGAGGCGGCCAAGACTGGTCCTTCCGGTGCCTGCCGGGCGAAATCGACGCATGACTAGCCACCCGTGGCTAAAGACGGGTGGCGTAAGACAGCGCAAACGGGCAGTGTAGCCGTCAGGCTAACCGCTGGCAAGGGCCAACCGGATTGTCTCGCCATCCGGACCGGCCGCCGCGTCCCGAGCATGAAAGAACGTACCCGCAGGATGGGGGCGGGCCCACCTGCCCGTCAAGCAAGCTGAGCGGTACGAGTGTCGAAGTCTTCGCCGGATCCGGACCCGTCACCTGCTGTTCCAACCCCGGTCTACTGGCCGAACGACCCTGGTGGGGCGGCGATTCCGTTGTCCAGGCACCACTTTCCGGCCGGCCGCTGGAATTCTCGCGGCATGCCGTCGGAGGGCATCGTCTGCAGCGGGATTGCCGGCAGGTCGGGCAGATGCATGTCGCGCTCGAGTTCGAGCTCGTCGGCGTCCTTCTCCTCGGACATGCCGATGGGGCCCACCTTCTGGGCGTTGAGGAACTGCCGGACCACCGGCTCGGTGGAGCTGAGCAGCTGCTCCCGAGGGCCGAACATCGCCAGGTGACGGTGGTAGAGCAGGCCGATGTTGTCCGGCACCGTCCGGGCGGTGTTGATGTCGTGAGTGACGATCAGGATCGTCGCGCCGGTTCGCTGGTTCAGGTCGACGATCAGCTGGTTGAGGAACGCCGTGCGCACCGGGTCGAGGCCGGAATCCGGCTCGTCGAACAGAATGATCTTCGGGTCCAGGACCAGCGCGCGGGCCAGCCCGGCCCGCTTGCGCATGCCGCCGGACAGCTCGCCGGGCAGCTTGTCCTCGGCGCCGACCAGGCCGACCAGTTCGACCTTCTCCATCACGATGCGCTTGATCTCGGACTCGTTCTTGCGCGTGTGCTCACGCAGCGGGAACGCGATGTTGTCGTAGAGGTTCATCGATCCGAACAACGCGCCGTCCTGGAACAGCACCCCGAACAGCTTGCGCACCTCGTACAGGTCGCGCTCACGCAGCCGCGGAATGTCCTGGCCCTCGATGACGATCGAGCCGGAGTCCGGACGCAGCAGGCCGACCAGGGTCTTGAGCAGCACAGACTTACCGGTGCCCGACGGCCCGAGCAGGACCGAGATCTCCCCGGCCGGCAACGTCAGCGAGACATCGGCCCAGATCAGGTTGCGGCCGAAACTCTTGGTCAGGCTGTCTATCTCGATCTGCACGCCCATAGGCCGGCGATCCTAACGCCCAGTCAGAAGTGTGCGGAACGCAGAAGGGCGACCCCGTTGCCGGGGCCGCCCTGTGGTTGTCCTGCGACAAGCTACTTCGGCGTGACGGTGGCCCCGGCGCCCTTGAAACGCAGTGCGGCTGGGCCGCTACTTGAGCGTGACGGTGGCCCCGGCGCCCTTGAAACGCAGTGCGACTGGGCCGCTACTTGAGTGTGACGGCGGCCCCGGCGCCCTTGAAACGCAGTGCGGCTGGGCCGCTACTTGAGCGTGACGGTGGCCCCGGCCCCCTCGAGGGCGGCCTTGGCCTTCTCCGCGGTCTCCTTGTTGACCTTCTCCAGGACCTTGCTCGGGGTGCCGTCGACCAGGTCCTTGGCCTCCTTGAGGCCGAGGCTGGTGAGGGTCCGCACCTCCTTGATGACCTGGATCTTCTTCTCGCCGGCGCCCTCGAGGACGACGTCGAACTCGTCCTGCTCCTCCGGGGCCTCGGCGGCAGCGCCGCCACCACCGGCCGGGGCGGCCGCGGCCGCGACCGGCGCGGCGGCGGTCACGCCGAAGGTGTCCTCGAACTGCTTCACGAACTCGGAGAGCTCGATCAGCGTCATCTCCTTGAAAGCCTCGAGCAGGTCGTCGGTGCTGATCTTCGCCATGGTGGGCGGTCCTTCCTGTCTGTGTTTCGAACGAATGTGGGTTGGGGCTTGGCCCCGATCACCTACTCGGCGGGGGCCTCGGCCTCGGCCGCCTCGGCGGGCTCTTCAGTTGCCGCTTCCGCAACGGGCTCGGCCGGTGCTTCCTGCGCAGCAGCCTCGGCCGGTGCTTCCTGCGCAGCAGCCTCGGCGGGAGGCGCCGGCGCCGCGGCACCGGTGGCCTCGAGCTGCGCACGCAGGGCCTCGACCGTGCGCGCCGCCTTCGCCAGCGGCGCCTGGAACAGCGCAGCGGCCTGGGACAACGAGGCGACCATCGCGCCGGCCAACTTGGCCAGCAGGACCTCGCGGGACTCCAGGTCAGCAAGCTTGGCGATCTCGGCCGCGCTCAGCGGCTTGCCGTCCAGCACGCCGCCCTTGATCACGAGCAGCGGGTTGGCCTTGGCGAAGTCGCGCAGACCCTTGGCGACCTCGACCGGGTCGCCCTTGACGAAGGCGATGGCCGAGGGGCCGGCGAGCATGGAGTCGAACGCGTCGACACCTGCCTGCTTGGCCGCGATCTTGGTGAGGGTGTTCTTGACGACGTAGTACTCGGCGTTGCCCTGGATCGAGCGACGCAGCGCCTTGAGCTGCGCGACCGTCAGGCCGCGGTACTCGGTCAGCACGGCGGCATTCGACTCACGGAACGCGTCGGTCAGTGTTGCGACCGCCGCTGCCTTGTCGGGCCGGGCCATCGAGCCTCCTTCCGGTGTGGAGCTTTCGCACCGCAGGAGGCTTTCGAAAACACGAGCGCCCCGGCGCAGGCCGGGGCGTCTGGGAGACGCGCGAGACGGGCGAACCCGTAACGCTCAGGCGAGGTGCGCCTGACCACCACCTGCGCGGGCCGCCCGCGGATGCGGGGCCTTCAGTCGCCCTGGTCGGGAGACAGCCTGCGGTCTTTGGCTGAGCCGAAGGGTACTGACCGCAGGTGGCGCAGGTCAAAACGCTGCCGTCGCCGGGGCGCCGGGGGCGTGCGGAATCAGGTTCGAACCGATCGATCCGGACAGGTCGGCGACGTCGCCCGGGGCCGGCGCCACCACCGAGACCGCCTTGCCGTAGTCGCTGAACGTCATCGTCACGGTCGCCGCGCCCACCGGGGTGGGCGTGGTCGCGGAGAACTTGCGGGCCCGGTAGTCCGAGTCGACCCACACGTCGAGATGGGTGACCCGTCCGCCGGAGTTCGCGTACAGCTTGGCGAGTGAGGCCTTGGTCGCGGCGTCGTAGCCGGAGTGCTTCTCGATGTCGGCCACCGTCACGTCGCCGGCGTAGTGCGTGGTCGGCACGCCGTCGATCGTCTCAGCACCCACCTGGTGGACGTTCGGCGCGGACAGCAGCGCCTGCAACTGCTGACCCGGGTCGGTCGCCGAGGACTGCTGGAAAATGCTGCCGAGGTCCAGGCCGGACGAGGTCCCGGCCTTGCTCAGGGACAGCTTGAACCACTTGCCGCCGGTCAAGCTGCTCAGCATCGGCAGCTTCAGGTAGACGGTGTCGCCGACGAGGCGCTCCTCCATGCCCTTCATCTGCCCGAGGCCGGCAACAGACGCCGAGTCGAAGACCATGTCCATCGCGGTCGGCGTGGTGCTGTACGAGCCATGACCGCTCATCGCCATGCCCGAGGGGCCGCTGACCGTCAGCGTGTACGACGCGGAGCGCGTGGTCCGCGCCGACTCGGCCACCTTGGTCACCGCGGCAAGCGGGGACAGGTTCGCCGCGGACACGGTGGGCGGCGCCGCGCTGGTGACCGAGCCGCAGACCGAGACCAGGGCGAGGCCGCCCAGTCCCGCGACGATCGTGACCGTGCGGTGCATGCGCCACCTCCGACGATCCGCCCGGCCCAGGACGGAGCGGCGCGGTGCGACGTTCCCGGCGATCAGACGACCGGCTCCTCGGCCGTCTCCTCGGTGAGCTGCCGGATCCGGTTCGGGTCGACGGGGACGGCCGGGCCCATCGTGGTGGAGAAGCTGGCCTTGCGCAGGTACCGGCCCTTGGCGGCCGACGGCTTGAGCCGCATCACCTCGTCGAGCGCGGCCGCGTAGTTCTCGACCAGCGCGATGTCGGAGAACGACACCTTGCCGATGATGAAGTGCAGGTTCGAGTGCTTGTCGACGCGGAACTCGATCTTTCCGCCCTTGATCTCGGTGACGGCCTTGCCGACGTCGTTGGTGACGGTGCCGGTCTTCGGGTTCGGCATCAGGCCACGCGGGCCGAGAACCCGACCGAGCCGGCCGACCTTGCCCATCAGGTCCGGGGTGGCGACCACGGCGTCGAAGTCCAGCCAGCCGCCCTGGATGCGCTCGATCATGTCGTCCGAGCCCACGTAGTCGGCGCCGGCCGCAGTGGCCTCCGCGGCGCGGTCACCGGTGGCCAGCACGAGCACCCGGGCGGTCTTGCCGGTGCCGTGCGGCAGGTTCACGGTGCCGCGGACCATCTGGTCGGCCTTGCGGGGGTCGACGCCGAGCCGGAAGGCGACCTCGACGGTGGCGTCGAACTTGGTCTTCGACGTCGTCTTGGCGACCCGCACCGCATCCAGCGGGGCGTAGAGCTTGGCGGCGTCGATCTCGCTCGCGACGGAGCGGTAGTTCTTGCTGCGCTTCATCTGCTGATCTCCGGTTTCGAGAGCGTGGTCAACGGGCGCGCGGCCCTCCCACACATGCTGGGTGGTGTTGGGTACGTCAGCTGTCGACGGTGATGCCCATCGACCGGGCGGTGCCGGCGATGATCTTCTCGGCGGCGTCGATGTCGTTCGCGTTCAGGTCGACCATCTTGACCTGGGCGATCTCCCTGACCTGCGCCCGGGTCAGCTTGGCGACCTTGGTCTTGTGCGGCTCGCCGCTGCCCTTTTCGACGCCGGCCTTCTTGAGGATCAAGCGGGCCGCGGGCGGGGTCTTGGTGACGAAAGTGAACGTGCGGTCCTCGTAGATGGAGATCTCGACCGGCACGATGTCGCCACGCTGCGACTCGGTCGCGGCGTTGTAGGCCTTGCAGAACTCCATGATGTTCACGCCGTGCTGACCCAGTGCGGGGCCGACCGGCGGAGCCGGGGTCGCCACGCCTGCCTTGATCTGCAGCTTGACGATCGCCGTGAGCTTCTTCTGCTTCGGAGGCATGCGCTGATTCCTGTCAGTTCTTCTGGATCTGGTTGAACGAGAGCTCGACGGAGGTCTCGCGGCCGAAGATCTCGACCAGGCACTTGACCTTCTGCGCCTCTGCGTTGATCTCGTGGATGGTGGCCTGCAGCGTGGCGAAGGGGCCGTCGATCACGGTCACCGAGTCGCCGATGGCGAAGTCTAGGACCTTGATCTCGGCCGGGGCCGCGCCCTTACCGCCGTCCTTGCGGGCCGGTTCGGGGGCCAGGATCTTCATGACCTCGTCGAGGGTCAGCGGCGAGGGTTCGTGTGTATGCCCCACGAAGCCGGTGACGCCCGGGGTGTGCCGGACGGCCGACCAGGACTCGTCGGTCAGATCCATCCGCACCAGGACGTAGCCGGGGAACTTGTTGCGGCGAACGTTCTTGCGCTGGCCGTTCTTGAACTCGACGGTGTCTTCCATCGGCACCTCGACCTGGAAGATGTAATCCTCCATGTTCAGCGACGCGGTGCGGTTCTCCAGGTTGGCCTTCACGCGGTTCTCGTAACCGGCGTAGGAGTGCACGACGTACCAGTTGCCCGGCGCGCGCTGCAGCGCGGTACGGAACTCCTCGACCGGGTCCTCCGGATCAGCCTCCGGTTCAACCGGTTCGGTCAGCTCGTCGACCGCATCGGGTGCCCCCGCGCTCTGGTCGGCCGGCTCCGTGCTCTCGGGCTCCGGCCCGGGCTCGGACACCTCGGCCGCCTGCGCCTCGACGTCGCCGGCGACGTCGCCGTACAGGGGTTCCTCGGACACGGTGATGCAGCCTTCCTTCCAAGAACTTGCGATTGCCGGGCGGGCCGGATCAGGCCCTCGGGTCGAGCCGGCCTACCCGAAGATCTTCAGGACCGCCTTGCTGAATCCCCAGTCGCACAGGGACACGAAGCCGATCATGAACGCGACGAAGATCAGAACTATCCAGGTGTAACTGACCAGCTCCTTGCGGGTGGGCCAGATGACCTTCCGCAGCTCCGCGACCACCTGGCGGTAGTACAGGCCGATCCGGGCGAACAACCCGGTCAGGCGTCCCAGGCCGCCGGAGCGACCACCGCCCGCGGCGCCGCCACGCTCGGGTGTCGCCACGGAGTGCGTGTCGGTCACTGTCCTCACCTACGTGTTGCAGGGCCGGAGGGACTTGAACCCCCAACCGCCGGTTTTGGAGACCGGAACTCTACCAATTGAGCTACGACCCTTGGCTGCGCACCGCCCACGGACGCGAGCGTCGCACAGCGAGTCTAAGGCATCGGGCCACCGCCCATTACCTACGCGACCGCCGGCCGTGTCGGATGACAAACTCGGATCCATGACCGCGAACCCGAACTCCCCCGCCCGCGTATCGGCCCGGATCGGCGGAATCGCCGAGTCGGCGACCCTGGCGGTCGACGCCAAGGCGAAGGCGTTGCAGGCGGCCGGCCGGCCGGTGATCGGCTTCGGCGCGGGCGAGCCCGACTTCCCGACCCCGGACTACATCGTCGAGGCGGCCGTCGCGGCGTGTCGCGAGCCCCGCAACCACCGGTACACCCCGGCCGCGGGCCTGCCGGAGCTGCGCGAGGCCGTCGCCGCCAAGACCGCGCGCGACTCCGGCCTCGCAGTCACCGCCTCCCAGGTGCTGATCACCAACGGCGGCAAGCAGGCGGTGTACGCGGCGTTCGCGACCCTGCTCGACCCGGGCGACGAGGCGCTGCTGCCGACCCCGTACTGGACGACGTACCCGGAGGCGATCCGGCTCTCCGGCGGCGTGCCGGTCTAGGTCCTCGCCGACGAGACGCAGGGCTACCTGGTCACGGTCGAGCAGTTGGAGGCAGCGCGGACCCCCCGGACGAAGGTGCTGCTGTTCTGCTCGCCGTCCAACCCGACCGGCGCGGTGTACAGCCCGGAGCAGGTCCGCGAGATCGGCCGGTGGGCGTACGAGAACGGCCTGTGGGTGATCACCGACGAGATCTACGAGCACCTGGTCTACGGCGGTGCGGAGTTCTCCTCGATGCCGGTCCAGGTCCCGGAGCTGGCCGACCGCTGCATCGTCGTCAACGGCGTGGCGAAGACGTACGCGATGACCGGTTGGCGGGTGGGCTGGCTGATCGGCCCGGCCGACGTGGTCAAGGGCGCGACGAACTGGCAGTCCCACGCGACCTCGAACGTGGCCAACGTGTCGCAGCGCGCCGCCCTGGCCGCCGTCTCCGGCGACCTCTCGGCGGTGGCGACGATGCGATCGGCGTTCGACCGGCGCCGCCGGACGATGGTGCGGATGCTGTCGGAGATTCCGGGCGTGAGCTGCCCGGAGCCGTTCGGGGCCTTCTACGCCTACCCGTCGGTTGCCGGGGTGCTGGGCAAGGAGATCCGCGGGACCCGGCCGAAGACGTCGGCCGAGCTCGCCGGGCTGATCCTGGCCGAGGCCGAGGTGGCGGTCGTGCCTGGCGAGGCGTTCGGGCCCTCTGGCTATCTGCGGCTGTCCTACGCGGTGGGCGACGACGACCTGGTCGAGGGCGTCTCGCGGATCGCGAAGCTGTTGGGTGAGGCGACCCCTTAATACAGACGATGCCCCGGGACCTCGCCGCGCTGCCCAAGGCCCACCTGCACCTGCACTTCACCGGTTCGATGCGGCACTCGACGCTGCACGACTTGGCGCGCGCGAACCGGGTCCGGCTGCCGGAGACGCTGCGCGACAGTCGACCGCTGGATCTCGAGGCCACCGACGAGCGGGGCTGGTTCCGGTTCCAGCGGCTGTACGACACCGCGCGCGGAGTGGTGCAGACCGAGTCCGACGTGCGCCGACTGCTGCTCGAGGCCGCGCAGGACGACGCTGCCGAGGGGTCTGGCTGGCTGGAGCTGCAGGTCGACCCGTCGACCTACGCCCGGTACCTGGGTGGGCTGACCCCGACCGTCGAGCTGATCCTGGACGCGGCGGCCGACGCCGCGGGCGCCACCGGGATCGGCGTCGGGATCGTGATCGCCGCCAACCGCACCCGGCACCCGATGGACGCGCGGACCCTGGCCCGCCTGGCCGCCCGCTACGCCGACGCCGGGGTCGTGGGATTCGGGTTGTCGAACGACGAGCGGCGTGGCCGGGCCCGGGACTTCGAGCGGGCCTTCGACATCGCCCGAAACGCCGGGCTGGCCGCGGTGCCGCACGGCGGTGAGCTGGGCGGGCCGGCCGAGGTGCGGGACTGCCTGCGCAGCCTGCGGGCGCATCGGATCGGGCACGGCGTCCGGTCGGTGGAGGACCCGGCGCTGGTCGAGGAACTGGCCAACGCGCGGGTGGCCCTGGAGGTGTGCCCGTCGTCGAACGTGGCGATGGGGGTGGCCGCCGACGAGCGGGCCGTCCCCTTGACGAAGCTGCGCGAGGCCGGGGTGCCGATCGCCCTGGGCGCCGACGACCCGCTGCTGTTCGGGGCCCGGCTGGTGGAGCAGTACCGGATCGCCCGCGAGGCCCACGGCTGTACCGACTCCGACCTGGCCGGGCTGGCCCGCGACTCCGTCGAGGCCTCCCTTGCCCCGGAGGACGTCAAGGCCCGCCTGCGCGCCGGCATCACCGCCTGGCTGGCGTCCTGACTCCCGCACTTACTCCCCCCACTTCTGCTGCCTGTCCCACCTATCAGGGCGGCCCGATACGTGGGACAGGCAGCAGAAGTGGGGGGTGGTTAGAGCGTGAGGCCGACCAGGACCGGCTCGGGTTCCAGCCGGATGCCGAACTTCGCCTCGACCCCGGCGCGGATCTCGCGGGCCAACTCGACCAGGTCGGTCGCGGTGGCCGAGCCTCGGTTGGTCAGCGCGAGCGTGTGCTTGGTCGACAGCCGCGCCGGGCCACTGCCGTGGCCTTTGGCGAACCCGGCGTTCTCGATCAGCCAGGCCGCGGAGGTCTTGATCGTGCCGCCCGGGGCGTCGTAGCGGGGGGCCTTCTCGGGGAGTTCGGCCGCCGCTGCGACAGACAGGACCGGGTTGGTGAAGAACGAGCCGGCGCTCCAGGTGTCGTGGTCGGCCGCGTCGAGCACCATCCCCTTGGACCGACGCAACCCCAGCACGGCCTCGCGGACGGCGGCAGCCGGGGCCGACTCCCCGACCGTCACATCCAGTGCCCGGGCGAGTTCGGCGTAGGCGACCGGGCAGCCCAGCCGCGCACGCCGCAACCGGAACTCGACGGCCGTGACCACGAAGCGTCCGGTCCGCTTGAACAGGCTGTCGCGGTAGGAGAAGCCACAGTGCTCGGCACCCAATGAATAAGAACTGCCCAGCAGCCGGTCCCAGACGTGGACGGCGGCCACAACCGAGGCAACCTCCTGGCCGTAGGCCCCGACGTTCTGGATCGGCGTGGCCCCGGCCGAGCCCGGGATCCCGGACAGCGCCTCGATCCCGATCAAGCCCTCGGCGACGGCCCACGCCACGAACTCGTCCCACGGCTCGCCCGCGCCAACCCGGACCCGAACCGCGTCCTCGTCGCCGGCGGCGGTGATCCCGCGCAGGCCGACCCGCAGCACCGTGCCGCCGAAACCGGCGTCGGAGATCAGCAGGTTCGAGCCGCCGGCCAGCACCAGGACCGGTTCCCCCTCCCGATCGCAGGAGCGCACCTCGTCGATCAATCGCTCGGCGTCGCCCACCTCGAGCAGCCGCGCGGCGGGACCGCCGACTCGGAATGTCGTGAACTGCGCCAGCGGCTCGCCCACGCGCACCGGCGCCGCCACGGCGCTGTTTGTTCGCTTGCGCTCTTCGCTCGTTCCTCGCTCATCGCAGTCGCTCACGGTGCTGTTTGTTCGCTTGCGCTCTTCGCTCGTTCCTCGCTCATCGCAGTCGCTCACGGCAAGCGAACGGTAGCGATGGCTTTGCCGAGCACCGTCTGCCCGTCGTGCACGGCCTTGATCGTCACCTTGACCCGGCCGTCGTCGAGCTTCTCGGTGACACTCGCGGTGACCTCGACGGACGCACCGGCCTCGTCGTCCGGGACCGCCACCGGGCGGGTGAAGCGCACGCCGTAGTCGACGATCGATCCGGGGTCGCCGGTCCAGTCGGTGACGACGCGGGCGACCGTGCCCATCGTGAGCATCCCGTGGGCGACGACGTTCGGCAGGCCGACCGACCTCGCGACCCGCTCGTTCCAGTGGATGACGTTGAAGTCGCCGGACGCCCCGGCGTAGCGCACCAGATCGGCGCGCTGGAAAAAGAACGTGCGGGCCGGGAGCTCGGTGCCCTTCTCGACGGTGTCCCAGGTGGGACGAGCAGTCGCAGTGCTCATCGGTTCGCTCGCAAGATCGCTCACGCGCTGTCCCCTGGCGCCCGGCCGACCACCATGCACGTGGCGGTGACCACGTGCTCGCCCTCCTCCGTCGCCGACGAGCAGGCCAAGGTCAACATGTCGCTACCGGCCATGGTCCGCGCGGCGACGATCTCGACGGAAGTCAGCAGACGGTCGCCTGGACGCAGCGGCCGCGAGTACTCGAAGCGCTGCTCCCCGTGCACGACTCGGGTGTAGTCGACGCCGACCGCAGGATCGGAAGCCGCGGCCAGCGCGGCCTCGAGGCTGAACACGATCGGGAAAGTCGGCGGGGCGATCACGTCCGGGTAGCCGAGCGCCTTGGCGGCCTCGGGGTCGCGATACGCCGGGTGGTCGTCGCCGATCGCGTCGGCGAACTCCCTGATCTTCTCCCGCGACACCTCGTAGACCCGTCCGGGCGGATAGCTCCGGCCGATCAGCGACCCGTCGAGGGCCATGTTCCCCCCGTGGACTATCGGGTCTCGCGGTGCACCGTGTGCTTGCGCTCCCGCGGGCAGTACTTCTTCATCTCTAACCGGTCGGGGTCGTTCCGCCGGTTCTTCTTGGTGATGTAGTTGCGCTCCTTGCAGTCGGTGCAGGCAAGGGTGATCTTCGGACGGATGTCCTGCGATTTGCTGGCCACTGCCTTGCCTTCCTGGAACAACGACTACGACTGCTGGACAACCACTACGGCTGAGCCGGGAGAGCCTAGCCGACGGGCCCTGGCCGCGTCGAACTGCACGCGGCGCCTTCGGCGCGCGCCTGCTTGTGATCCTCGCGGCGCCTTCGGCGCGCGCCTGCTTGTGATCCTCGCGGCGCCTGGCGGCGCCGCTCGTCAACAAGCCGCAGTCGCCTCGGGAGTGGACGCCGCTCGTACCTCGCGGCTGTGGCTCGTCGCCCTGCGCTTCCGGCGCCCGAGAGGGCTCGCAAGCTCGCTCTCTCAGCTCCGTCCGCTCCGTGCGACGAGCCGTCCACTCCGCCGAATGGGCGGCGGCCGCTCCACTCGGCTCAATTGCTTGTAGCGGTGACCGGACTTGAACCGGTGACACAGCGATTATGAGCCGCTTGCTCTACCAACTGAGCTACACCGCCGCTACCGGTCGAGGTCCCGGGGACCGCGGACGCACCGGCTTCAGAGCCCCTTTACGGAATCGAACCGTAGACCTTCTCCTTACCATGGAGACGCTCTGCCGACTGAGCTAAAGGGGCGAGGCAGGGAGAGGTTACACGCTCCGGGATGGTGGCGTGCGCGGGGTTTCCCCCAGCTGAGTCCGGTGCACGGACTCGGCGATGAATCGTCCACGAGACTTCCATCTCGTGCCAAACCGCACCGATCTCGCCGTCAAGATCCTTAACGTAACCTGAGAGCTGCGCCTGTCGGGAAGGTCACACCGGCATGGGTGAACCCCGCGACGGGAAGCAGCGCAGGTGAAACGTTGGCGCCTGTCGCGACGATTCACCCCCAAGTGAGTTGATTAGTCCGCCCGTCGACAAGCCGCCCGGAGCGCGGTGCACGCCCCTCAAGCCCCACCGATCCGTCCAGCAGTGGCACGAAACCGGACCGGTGCACGACCCGCCGTCGGGCACCAGATGTCATATGCCACGCAGTCGGGCGACCTGTGGTCACCGAATTCGGACGGAATCGCCCCGCCAAGCGAACCGGTACGGAGGACAGCGCAGCGCATGGGCAAACAGCACGAGCACCAGCGGGTTCTGGCGATCACTCCGTTCGCCGAACCATGCGCGCGGCTGGCCGCGGCCGCGGCCCGGGCCGGCGCCCGCAGCGTGCTCGACCTGGGCAGCGACGCCGCGCTCGCGACCGCCGCGCTGGACGAACTGGTGGGCTGGTGGGCCGGGCCGTTCGGCGTCCGGGTCGGTGCGCGTTGCCCGTTGACCCCGCAGGAGCTTCCCGAGTCGGTACGCACTGTCCTGCTGGCCGGCGACGCGAACTGGTCGGTCGAGCAGGCCGCGACCGGGGGCCGTGCGGTGCTGGCCGAGGTCAGCTCCGCCGACGCGGCGCGAGCGGCCGTGGCCGCCGGTGCGGGCGGGCTGGTGCTGCGCGGTGTCGAGTCCGGCGGCCTGGTCGGTTCGGTGAGCACGTTCGTCCTGCTGCAGGAGGTCGTCGCGGCCGACCTGCGCGACGGCGAGGGCCACCCGCTGCCGGTCTGGGCCGCCGGTGGCATCGGGCCGCACACCGCCGCCGCTGCCGTCGCAGGCGGGGCGGTCGGCGTCGTGCTGGACAGCCAACTCGGACTGGTCGAGGAGGCCGAGTTGCCCGCCGAGGTGGCGGCCGTGCTGCGGCGCACCGACGGCACCGAGACCGCGGTCATCGGTGGGCACCGGATCCACGTCCGCCCGGATCTGCCGCGCCCGGTCGCCCACGAGATCGCGAACCTGATCGGCGGGCAGGATCTGACCGCGTTGCCACTCGGCGAGGACGGGGCACTCGCTCGGCCGCTGGCCGAACGACACCGCACCGCCGGGGGCGTGATCGCAGCCGTGGCCGAGGGCATCACCGGCGGCGTCCGCACCGGCGTGGCCAATCTCGCGCACGGCAAGCAGCGGATCGCGCAGGGGCCGATGACCCGGGTCAGCGACCAGGCCGCCTTCGCCGCAGCGGTCGCCGCCGAGGGCGGGTTGCCGTTCATCGCGTTGGCGCTGATGGGTGGCGAGGACGCCCGGGCGCTGCTGGTCGAGACCGCCGAACTCCTCGGGGACAAACCGTGGGGCGTCGGCATCCTCGGCTTCGTCCCGGACGACCTGCGCGAGGCGCAGCTCGGGGCGGTCCTCGAGATCAAGCCGCCCTACGCGCTGATTGCCGGCGGCCGTCCGGCGCAGGCCCGGCCGCTGGAGGCCGCGGGCATCGCCACGTTCCTGCATGCCCCGTCGCCCGCGCTGCTCGACCGCTTCCTGGCCGAGGGCGCCCGCCGGTTCGTGTTCGAGGGCTCCGAGTGCGGCGGCCACGTCGGCCCCCGGGCCTCGTTCCCGCTGTGGGAGCAGCAGATCCAGCGCCTGGTCGACTTCGGCGCCAAGCACGACTGTGCCGCCCAGATCGACGTGCTGTTCGCCGGCGGCATCCACGACGAGCGTTCGGCAGCCATGGTCGCCGCCGCCGCGGCCCCGGTCGTGGCGGCCGGCGGCGCGGCCGGTGTGCTGATGGGCACCGCATACCTGTTCACCCGCGAGGCGGTCACCAGCGGCGCGATCGTCCCGGCGTTCCAGCGCGCCGCGATTGCCTGCGACCGGACGGTGCTGCTCGAGACCGCACCGGGTCACACGACCCGCTGCGCCGACGGCGCGTTCGTCACCACGTTCAACTCCCGGCGCGAGAGCCGCCTGGCCGCCGGGGTCGCGACCGAGCAGGTCTGGGCCGAGCTGGAGCAGCTGAACATCGGCCGGCTACGGATCGCCAGCAAGGGCATCCGCCGGGAGGGCTCGGCGCTGATCCCCGTCGACGAGCGCACGCAGGCCAGCGACGGCATGGTGATGATCGGCGACGTCGCCCGGCTGTGCAGCGCGGTCACGACGATCGCCGACCTGCACGCCGCCGTGACCGACGGCGCCGGGCAGTTCCTGACCGAGCGGGCCGCGCAGCTCGCGGCCGAAGCCGGTCCGGGCCAGGCGCAGGCGCCCTTGGACGTCGCAATCGTCGGCATGGCCGGGGTGTTCCCGCAGGCCGGCGACCTGGCCGAGTTCTGGTCGAACATCCTGCGCAACCACGACGCGATCACCGAGGTACCGACCGGCCGTTGGGACCCGGCCACCTACTTCACCGGCGACGGCGCCAACTCGCTCAACGGGCGCAGTGGAACCCCGTCGAAGTGGGGCGGCTTCCTGCCGGAGATCCCCTTCGACGCGTTGCGCTACGGCATCCCGCCGGCCGCACTGGCCAGCATCGAGCCGGTCCAACTGCTCTCGCTGGAGGTCGCCGCGCGGGCGCTGCGCGACGCCGGTTACGCAGGCCCGGCCGGGCCCGCAGCCGGTGACCGCGCCTTCGACCGGGAGCGGACCGCCGTGGTGTTCGGCGCCGAGCCCGGCACCGACCTGTCGGCCGCGTACGGCTTCCGGGCGCTGTACCCGCAACTGCACGGCGAGATGCCGGAGGCGCTGGACAGTCAGCTGCCCGACCTGACCGCGGACTCCTTCCCCGGCGTGCTGGCCAACGTGATCTCCGGGCGCATCGCCAATCGGCTCGACCTCGGCGGCGCGAACTACACCGTCGACGCCGCCTGCGCCTCGGCTCTGGCCGCCCTCGAGGTCGCCTGCCTGCAGTTGCGCGCCGGCGCGGCGGACATGGTGCTGGCCGGTGGTGCGGACATCCACAACGGCATCCAGGACTACCTGCTGTTCGCCTCCGTCGGCGCGCTGTCTCCGTCCGGGCACTGCAAGCCGTTCGACGCCTCGGCCGACGGTATTTCGCTGGGCGAAGGTGTCGCTTGTCTGGTGCTCAAGCGCCTGGCCGACGCCGAACGCGACGGCGACCGGATCTACGCGGTCGTCGCCGGCGTCGGGTCGGCCAGCGACGGCAAGTCCCTCGGCTTGACCGCGCCGCGGCCGGAGGGCCAGCGTCGGGCCCTGGACCGGGCCTACGCGCAGGCCGGGGTCAGCCCCGCCGACGTCGGGCTGATCGAGGCCCACGGCACCGGCACCGTCGTCGGCGACCGGACCGAGCTCACCGTGCTCACCGAACTGTTCCGGGACGCCGGTGCGGGCGTCGGTGGCTGCGCACTCGGGTCGGTGAAGAGCCAGATCGGGCACACCAAGTGCACTGCCGGTCTGGCCGGGCTGATCAAGGCCGCGCTCGCCGTCCACAACGGCGTGCTGCCTCCGACCGCGAAGATCACCAGGCCGAACCCGGCGTGGACGGCCGCGCAAAGCCCGTTCGCATTCTGCGACACGCCCCGGCCGTGGCCGACGGGTCGGCGCGTGGCCGGGATCAGCGCGTTCGGCTTCGGCGGCACGAACTTCCACGCCGTACTCACCGACTGGCCCGGCGCCCCGGCGCCGCGGCACGGGCTGGACCACTGGCCGGCGGAGCTGTTCCTGTTCGGCGGGCCCACAGACTCCGACGCGCTGGCGCAGGTCGACCGGCTGCGCACGCTGTGCGAGACCAACGACGGCGCCGGGCGCCCCTGGCGGCTGCGCGACCTGGCCGCGACCACGGCCGAGCGCAACACCGGTCGCACCCGGTTCGCGCTCGTCGCCGTCGACCTCGATGACCTGGCCGAGAACCTGACCATGCTGCGCGAGGGCCGGACCGCCGACGGCGTGCTGAGCGCCGCCGCGGTGCCGGACGGCGTCGCGCTGGACGCGGGCGGGGAGTTGGCCGTGCTGTTCCCCGGGCAGGGCTCGCAGCGCCCGGGCATGCTCGCCGAGCTGTTCGCCGCGTTCCCCCGGCTGGCCGACCTGCTCTCCCTCGGCGCGGAGTGGACGTCGCGGATCTACCCACCGAGCTCGTTCGACGCCGACGGCACGGCGGCCGCGGTTGCGGCGCTGAAGGACACCCGGGTGGCCCAGCCGGCGCTGGGCATGGCCGGCCTGGCGATGCACCGCACGCTGACGGAGCTGGGCCTGCGCCCGGCGCACCTGGGCGGGCACAGCTACGGCGAGCTCGTCGCGCTGACCGTGGCCGGGGCGCTGAGCGCCGACGAACTGCTCGACCTGTCCGCTGCGCGCGGCCGGGCGATCCTGGCCGCGGCCGGCGACGACCCCGGCACGATGGCTGCGGTGGCCGCCTCGGCCGCGCAGGTGCGCTCCGCGCTCAACGGCACCCCGGTAGTCATCGCCAACATCAACTCCCCGGAGCAGACGGTGATCTCCGGAGCGACGCCGGCGATCGAGGAAGCCGTAGCGGTGCTGAAGAAGGCCGGTCTCCGGGCGGTGCCGATCCCGGTGGCCTGCGCGTTCCACTCCCCCGTGGTCGCCGACGCCGTCCGGACCCTGGAGACCGAACTGGCGACCCGCAGCGTCGGCTCGCCGCACCTGCCCGTCTGGTCGAATGCGACCGCGACGCCGTACCCGCTCGGCGCCGGCCGGGTCCGGGAGATGATCGCCGAGCAGGTCGTCTCGCCGGTACGGTTCGCCGAGCAGATCGAGGCCATGTACGCCGCCGGCGCGCGAGTCTTCGTCGAGTGCGGGCCGGGTGGGGTGCTGACCGGACTGGTCCGCAGCATCCTGGGCGACAAGCCCCACCTGGCGGTGGCCACCGACGCCGAGGGCCGGCACAGCGTGCACACGCTGCTGACCGCTCTCGGGCGGCTCGCGGTGGCCGGGTTCGCCCTCGAGCAGGCCCCGCTCTACGCCGGCCGCGACGCCGCGGTGGTCTCACCGACGGATGTGCCGCGGCGGGCCGGCTGGACCGTGGACGGGCACCTGGTGCGCACCGCCGACGGCGTCCCGGTAGCAGGCGGGCTGCGCCCGGCCGAGCGGGTGACCGCGGCGGCCACGCCGGTTGCGACCCCGGAACCGGCCGCCGGCAAGTCCTCGGGCGCCGATGCAGTCGTGCTGGAGTTCCTGCGCAACAGCCGGGAACTGCTGGCCGCGCAGCGCGACGTCGTCCTCGGGTTCCTGACCGGCACGCCGGGTACGGCAAGCCCGGTACCGGCGCCGACCCCGGCGAGTTCCCCGGCCGCTGTGGTCCCGGCGGCTGTTGTCCCGGCCCAGGCCGGGCCGCGCGAGCCGATGGTCGAGCAGCCTCCCGAGCCGACCCGAGCCCCGGCCGCGCCCGTGGTCGACGTGCTGTCGATCCTGACCGAACTGATCAGCGAGCGCACCGGCTACCCGATCGCCATGCTGGACGCCGATCTCGACCTCGAGGCCGACCTGTCCATCGGATCGCTCAAGCGCACCGAGATCGTCGGCCTGCTCGCCGACAAGTTGCGCGACGCCGGCGTCGAGAACGCCCCCGACGAGTCGCGGCAGGCGACGCTGACCCGAATCCGCACGATGCGCGGCATCGTCGAGGCGCTGGCCGCCGGCCCGGCACCGGAAGCCGCACCCGCCCCGGCGCACCACTCCTCACCGGAGGGTGCCGCGGCCGTGGCGAGGATGCTGACCGAGCTGATCAGCGAGCGGACCGGCTACCCGATCGCCATGCTGGACGCCGACCTCGACCTCGAGGCCGACCTGTCCATCGGCTCGCTCAAGCGCACCGAGATCATCGCGCTGCTCGCCGACAAGCTGCGCGAGGCCGGCCTGGACTGCGCGCCGGACGAGGCTGAACAGTCCGAGCTGACCCGCGTCCGCACCATGCGCGGCATCGTGGCCGCACTGTGCGGCGAACGGGCCGCCGACGCCCCCGTTCAGTCCTTCGCGCCGGCCCCGAGCCCCCCGGCCGAATCCCTTCCGGCGCCCCGGAAAGCCTTGCCTGCAGGGCAACTGACACCGGATCAGATCTCAGCCGCACTCGTCGAGCTCATCGGCGAGCGCACCGGCTACCCGGCGGCGATGATCGACGTCGATCTCGACCTCGAGGCCGACCTGTCGATCGGCTCGCTCAAACGCACCGAGATCATCGGCCTGCTCGCCGACCGACTGGCCGGCTCGGTCACGCTCGACGAGGCCCTGCAGGCGGAGCTGACCCGGCTGCGCACGGTCGCAGCGGTCGTGTCCCGGATCGGGGCGGGCAACTCCCGGCCGACGGCTGCGGCGACCGAGGCGGAGCCCGCGGTTGCGCACGGCACCAGCCCGGTGCGCCGGTACCTGCTCGAGGCTGTGGCCGCGCCGCAGGCCCCGGCCAACGCCGATCTGACGGGCCGTCACGTCACCCTGGTGGCCGGCTCGACCGGCGTCGCACTCGACCTGGGCGCGGCCCTGGAGGCCCGCGGCGCGACTATCCGCACGGTCTCCACCGACCCGGCGACCGAGCTGGGCGACGTCGACATCCTGGTCCACCTCGGCGCGGTCGGCCCCAGCGAGCCGCCGTCGTTGCCGGACTGCTTCGCAGTGATCCGGCGGGCTGTGCTCGGTGGGGCCCGACAGTTGCTGGTGGCCACCGGGCACGGCGGTCGGTTCACCCACCGCGTCGACGGCGAACCGGTGACCCGCAACGACCTGCCGGCCGGCCTCGGACTGGCCGGCCTGGTCCGCACCATCGCCCGGGAGTACCCGGAGATCGCCTGCCGCACCGTCGATCTGGATCCGAAGGAGTCCCCGGTCGTGCTGGCCGGGCAGGTGCTGGCCGAGCTCGCCAGCCCCAACGGCCCGGAGCTGATCGGCTACAGCGACGCGACCAGGTGGTCGCTGAGGCTGGTCGACCGCCCGCTGGAGCAGACCTCGACGCCGACCGCGGAGTCCCTGGGCCTGACCACCGACTCGGTGGTCCTGCTGACCGGCGGCGCGCGCGGCATCACCGCTCGGGTGGCCCACGGGCTGGCCCGGACCGCCGCCTGCCACGTGGTGCTGTGGGGTCGCACCCCGCTGCCCGACGGCCCGGAGGACCCGAGCACGGCGGCCGCGTCCGAGGCCACCGACCTGCGCCGGGTGTTGATCGCGGCCGGCGCCGGCACCCCTGCCCAGATCGAGCGGCGGGTCCGGACGATCCAGGCCGACCGGGAGATCCGCGCGACCCTCGAGCGGCTCGGCGAGGTCGCCGCGTCGGTGGAGTACCGCTCGGTCGATGTCCGCGACGCGCACGCCGTCGCCGAGGCACTCGGCGACCTGCGCGCCCGGCGGGGTCGCGTCGACGGCGTGGTGCACGGCGCCGGGGTGCTCGACGACCGACTGATCGCCGACAAGTCCGCCGACGGCTTCGCCCGAGTCTGGGAGACCAAGGTCGACGGCGCCCGGGCGCTGGCCGCGAACCTCGACCCGAACCTGCGCTTCCTCGTGCTGTTCGGCAGCGTCTCCGGGGTGTTCGGCAACCGCGGACAGTGCGACTACGCCGCGGCCAACGACGCGCTGGACACCTTGGCCCGGGCCTGGGAGGACCGCTTCACCGGCCGGGTGCTCAGCGTCGACTGGGGCCCCTGGATGCCTTCGGCGGACGGCATGGTCTCGCCGGAACTGCTGCGCAGCTACGCCAAGCAGGGCGTCGCCGCACTGGACCCGGACGACGGCGTGGCCGCACTGCTGACCGAACTGGCGCACGGCAGCGCGCCCCAGGTCGTCTACGTGTGCGCCGAGCCGTCGGCCTTCGAGGCCGCCTTCTCCGCAGGCTGAGCCCCGTCGTGATCGGCACATCGTGAGCGAGTCGGCGGACATCGCCGTCGTCGGGATGGCCGCGGTCTTCCCCGGGGCTTCGGACCTCGCGACGTTCGCGGCCAACATCCGCAACGGCGTCGACGCGATCACCGAGGCCCCGGCCGACCGGTGGGACCCGGAGTTCTTCTCTCCCGAAGGGGCCAAGGAACGGCCCGGCGACCGCCTCTACACCCGCCGTGGCGGATTCGTCACCGCACCGCCGTTCGACCCGCTGCGCTTCGGAATCATGCCGATGGCGGTCGGCGACATCGAGGCCGAGCAGTTGATCGCGCTGGCGACCGCGGCCAACGCCATCGACGACGCCGGCGGGCCGGATCGCCTCGGCGACCGCCGTCGGGTCGGGGTGATCCTCGGCCGGGGCGGTTATTTCAACGCCGGGATGGCCTCCTTCGTCGACCGGGTACGAACCAGCAACCAGCTGGTGACCTCGCTGCGCGAACTGCTGCCGGATCTGACGGATGATCAGGCCGAGGAGGTTCGGGCGAGGTTCACGCAACGCCTCGGGCCGCTGCGCGAGGAGTCCGGGATCGATCTGATGGTCCCGAACCTGGTTGCGTCCCGGACCGCGAACCGGCTCGACCTCGGCGGCCCGGCCTACACCCTCGACGCCGCCTGCGCCTCGTCGCTGATCGCCGTCGACCACGCCGTGCGGGAACTACGCGCCGGACGCTGCGACGCGGTCCTGGCCGGCGGGGTGCACCACTGCCACGACATCACGTTCTGGAGCGGATTCAACCTGCTCGGCGCACTGTCCGCGTCCGGGCGCATCCGCCCGTTCCACCGCGAGGCCGACGGGATCCTGATCGGCGAGGGCACCGGGATCCTCGTACTGAAGAGACTGGCCGACGCCGACAGTGCTGGTGACCGCGTCTACGCCGTGATCCGCGGGGTCGGGGTGGCCGGCGACGGACGCGCCGCCAGCCTCATGGCGCCGCAGTCCTCGGGTCAGGTGACCGCGATGCGCCAGGCCTGGACGATCGCCGGGCTCGACCCGACGCAGCACGGCGTGGTCGGCCTGATCGAGGCGCACGGCACCGCGACCGTCGCCGGCGACGCCACCGAGTTGGCCTCGCTGGCCACGGTTTTCGGCCCGGCCGGCGACGCCGGGCCGGACATCGGGATCGGCTCGGTCAAGTCGATGATCGGCCACGCGATGCCCGCGGCCGGCGCGGCCGGGCTGATCAAGGCCGTGCTGGCGCTGCACGACCGCGTGCTGCCCCCGACCCTGCACTGCGAGCAGGCGCACCCGGCGTTGGCGGGGTCGCGGTTCGCGCCGGTGACCCAGGCCCGGGACTGGGACAGCGACGGTCCACGGCGGGCCGCGGTGAACGCGTTCGGCTTCGGCGGCATCAACGCCCACGTGGTGCTCTCGGAGCGGCCGGAACAGCGGGCCAAACGCTCCCGTCGGCGCGGCGCGAGCTCCACGGACGACGAGCGCGAGGCCGTGCTGCTGCTGGCCGGGCTGGACCTGGCCGACCTGGCGGCGCAACTGCAGGCACCGGACGCCGAACTGCTGGCCCGCGACGACTCCGCGGAAGCGCCGACCGGCGGCCCGGTCCGGTTGGCGATCGTGGCCCCCGATGCCCGGCGCCTGGAACTGGCCCGCAAGATCGTGGCCCAGGGCAAGCCGTGGAGCGGACGCAGCGACCTGTGGCTGGCCACCGAACCCTTGCTGGGAAACGGTCCTGACGGTGCATCAGTCGGCGGTCTGGCGTTCCTGTTCCCCGGGCTGGAGGAGTCCTTCGAGCCGCGGGTCAACGACGTCGCCGCGCACTTCGGCCTGCCGCCGGTACGTGCCGCGGCCGCCGCCGGGCTGGGCCGGCGCGGGCTGGAACTGGCCGCCGTGGGCCGGGTGCTCGACTCCGCGCTGCGCGCCCTCGAGCTCACCCCGGACGTCGTGGCCGGGCACAGCATCGGCGAGTGGAGCGCCCTGATCGCCTCCGGCGCCGCCCCGTTCGAGGAGTTCGCCGACTCGACCCGGGCGTTCGACTCCGGCCCCGGGGTGCCTGACCTGGTGTTCGCGGCGTTGGGCTGCGGCGCGTCGGTGGCCGAGGCCGCGATCGGCGACCTGCCCGACGTCGTGCTCTCCCACGACAACTGCCCGCACCAGTCGATCGTGTGCGGCGAGGCGGCGGCGGTGGCGCAGGTCCTCGAGCGGCTGCGGGCCGACGGCGTCACCGGCTCGGTGCTGCCGTTCCGGTCCGGCTTCCACACCCCCTACCTGGAACCGTTCCTCGGCCCGACCCGCGAGTTCGTCGGTGGGCTGACGCTGCGCGCGGTGCAGGTGCCGTTGTGGTCGGCGACCACCGTCGGCCAGTACCCGGACGAGCCGGACGCGGTCCGCGAACTGCTGCTGCGCAACCTGGTGGAGCCGGTGCGGTTCGGGCCGCTGATCCAGCGGCTGCACGCCTCCGGGATCCGGGCCTTCGTCCAGGTCGGCACCGGCAGCCTGCCCGGGTTCGTCGAGGACACGTTGGAGTCCATGGACGTGCCCTACCTGTCGCTGAGCGCGAACGTCCCCCGGCGGACCGGCTTGCAGCAACTGCGGCGGGTGGCCGCGGCGCTGTGGACAGTGGGCGCCGCGCCCGCGTTCGGCCGGCTGTCCGGTTCACCGGCCGAGCCGGAGCCCGAGAAGAAGCCGCAGCCCCGCCGGTCCGGCCCGGATGCCGCGCACCTGCTGCGTCTGGGCGCCCCGTTGGTTCGCGACATCGGGATGCACCTCGACCGTCCCGCGCGCCCCGCCGCGCCCGCTGCCCTGGAACCGGCCTCCTGGCCCGGCGGCGACCCGGTGCTGGACCAGTACTCCGCACTGCTCTCGGACATCGCCGGCGCGGCCGCGGACGTCGTGTCCGTGTCGCGACCGCACGCCCGGTCGGCTGCCCCGGTCGCCGCACCGGCACCGGAGCCCGTGGCTCCGGAGCTGGTCGCGCCGCCGCAGCCGACCGGGCCGCGCTCGCGGACCAGCACCCGCACCTTGACGTTGGCGACCGACCCGTACCTGCTGGACCACTGCCTGCTGCAGGCGCCGGAAGGCAGCCCGGACGCGGACCGGTTCCCGCTGATGCCGCTGACCGCGACCGTGGCGATGCTGATGGACGCCGCCGCGGAACTCGTCCCGGAGTTGACGGTGATCGGCGTGCGGGGCGTGCGGGCGCTGCGGCCGGTGGTCGTCGACCAGCACGTGGAACTGGTGGTCGAGGCGGCAGAGCGCTCGGCCGGCGACTCCGATCCGGACGTGGTCACCGTGACGATCGACGGCGTCGCCGCCGACGGCACCCGCGAGGCGCTTGCCCGGGGCACGGTCCTGCTGGCCGCGGAATACCCGCCGCCACCGGCGTTGCGCGAGACCGCCCTGACCGGCGAACGCCCGTGCCCGATCGACGCCACCGCCCTGTACGAGCAGCGCTGGATGTTCCACGGCCCGGCCTACCAGGGCGTGACACGGATGGGCGCCCTGGCCGAGGACGGCGTGCGGGGCACGGTCGCCGCGCTCCCGGCGCCCGGGGCGTTGCTCGACGCCGCCGGGCAACTGCTCGGCTACTGGGTCGCGACCCAACCCGAGAACGGCCTGGTGCTGCCCGCGACGATCGGCTCGATCAGTTTCTACGCGCCCCCACCGGTGCAGGACGCGCAGTTCGAGACCGTCGTCCAGGTGCGGTCGGTCGCCCCGGACGAGGTCGTCGCCGATCTGGACCTGCGCGATCGCGCGGGCCACCTGTGGTGCCACATCACCGGCTGGACCGACCGGCGCCTGCAGGGCGACGCCGGCACCGTCGAGGCCTTCCGGCGCCCCGCGACCTCGACACTGGCGCAGCGGCAGGACGGCGGCTGGTGGCTGCTCGCCGAGCCCTGGACCGACCCGGTCGCCCGGGATCTGACCTGCCGTCAGTACCTCACGACGGCCGAACGCGCCGAGCACGACTCGCGCAACCCGCGCGCCGCGCGGCGGTGGCTGCTCGGCCGGATCGCCGCGAAGGACGCGCTGCGGTCCTGGCGCTGGGCCGATGGCGCCGGGCCGCTGTTCCCGGCGCAGCTCGAGATCGGCAACGAACCGGCGGGCAAGCCGTTCGCCACCGGCGCAGGCACGGACGACCTGGCCCTCTCACTCGCCCACGCCGGCGGGCTGGCCGCTGCGCTGGTCGGTCCGGCCGGGGCGCGGGTCGGCATCGACCTGGAGCTCGTCGAGGACGCCCCCGCCGAGTCCGCGCTGCTCACCCCGGCCGAACGGGCGCTGCTGGACACGATCGCCCCGGCGGGGCAGGAGGACCGCGCCCGGTGGGTCACCCGCTTCTGGACGGCCAAGGAAGCAGTCGCCAAGGCCGGCGGCACGGGCCTGGGCGGAAGACCTGCCCGGTTCGTGGTCACCGCGGTCGATTCGGACCGGTTACTGGTGGTCGTGGACGGCGTAGAACACTGGGTGACGACCCGCACCGGCGACGTTCCTGTGCCGTTCGCCGTGGGCTGGACCCGAACTTCGGACATGCTTTGAACGAGCACAACGCCAGTTGAGGAGCTACGAACGTGTCGACACAGGCCCGAAGTGACGTCGAGGCCCAGGTCCTGGAGGTCGTGCGGAACCTCATCGGCGAGATCATCGGTGAGGAGTACCTGCTCGACCTGACCATCGACCTGGAGACCTCGTTCGAGGACGACCTGGAGATGGAGAGCATCGAATTCGTGAAGCTCGGCGCGAAGCTGACCGAGTACTACGGCGGCAAGGTCGACTTCGCCGGTTTCCTCTCCGAGCTGGACCTCGATGAGATCATCAGCATGCGCGTCGGCACCGTGGTGAACTACGTCGTCGACGCCACGACCTGACGCACCCTCACGCCCCCGGGACGACCGCAGATGTCCGAGATCGTCGCCAACGGCATCCGGCTGCACGTGCAGCACCTGAATGCGGTGCCGACTGCGCAGCGGAACGAGCCACCCGTGGTGTTCCTGCACGGCCTGGGCATGGACAACATGGCGAGCTTCTACTACACGGTCGCGGGCGCGGTCGCGAAGACCGGCGCCGAGGCCGTGCTCTACGACCTGCGCGGCCACGGCGACTCCGAGCGCACCCGCACCGGGTACGCCATGGAGGACTCGGTCGCCGACCTCACCGGCCTGCTCGACGCGCTCGAGATCCGCGTCCCGGTGCATCTGATCGGCAACAGCTACGGCGGCACGATTGCGCTGGACTTCGCGGTGGTGAACCCGGCGCGGGTCGCGAGCATGGTGCTGATCGAGGCCCATTTCAACGTCGACGGTTGGGCCGCGCAGATCGCCGCGGAACGTGAGCGGGTGGCCGGGGTCGTCGCCGAGATGGGCGAGGAGAACCTGCAGGCCTGGATCCGGCGGTTCGGCCGCAAGGTCGTCAAGATGATGGACGCGCTGACCGACCTGGCCAACCACACCAGCTTCTACCCCGACCTGACCCAGGCGCGGCCGATCCCGGTCGACCGGCTGCGGGCATTGACCTGCCCGATCCGGGCCGTCTACGGGGAGAGCTCCGACGTCCCGGACTACGCGCGCCAACTCGCCGACCTGCTGCCGACCGCGTCCCTGACCGTGGTCCCCGGGGTCGGGCACTCGGTGCTGATGGACGCTACGCCGGTGGTGCGCCGGATCGTGGTCGACTGGCTGGCCGCGCAGCGCAGGTCGAGCTGCCCGAGCTGAAGCGGGCTGACAGGTTCGGCACCCTCGCACCGGCCGGGTTTGGGATGATCGAACGGTGGGCCGCGCGATCGAACGAAGTGAGGGCGCAATATGCGCTGTCTGATCGTCGTCCCACCGCTGACCGGGCACATCCTGCCGACCGTCGCGGTGGCCGCCGCGCTGGCCGAGCGCGGGCATGACGTCGCCTGGGCGGGCAACTCCGGCTACCTGGCCGGTGTGCTCCCGTCCGGCAAGCAGGTGTTCGGCGTCGACGCGGAGTTCGCGGGCGAACCGCTGGCCGAGCGCCTGGTGCGCTGGCGTGGGCTGCGCGCCGCGACGGCGTTCCGGTTCTTCTGGGAGGACTTCCTGATCCCGTTGGCGGAGTCGATGGTGCCCGGGGTACGGCGCGCGGTCGAGACGTTCGGACCGGACGTGGTGCTGGCCGACCAGCAGGCGCTGGCCGGGGCACTGGTCGCCCGGGAACGGAAGCTCGCCTGGGCCACCTCGGCCACCACTACCGCGGAGCTGACCGGGCAGTACGAGACCATGCCGAAGCTGGGGGTGTGGGCGCAGGACCGGATGACGGACTTTCAGATCGCGCACGGGGTTGCCGATCCGGTCGATCTGCGGTTCTCCGACCAGCTGGTGATCGCGTTCTCCTCCCTCGAGCTGCTCGCCCCGCCCCAGGCGCCCGGCGCCCACATCGCGTTCGTCGGCCCGGCTTTCGGGGGCCGCGGGACCCCGGTGTCGTTCGACTGGGACTGGTTGGACCCGGCGAAGCGGCACGTCCTGATCTCGTTGGGCACGGTCAACCAGGACAACGGCGACCGGTTCTTCCGAGTGGCGCTGGAGGCCGTGGCGGCGATGCCCGACGTGCAGGCCGTGGTCATCGCCCAGGCGGCCGGGCTCGATCCGCCGCCGAATGTCCTGCTCGCCGCACGGGTGCCGCAGTTGGAGCTGCTGCCGCACCTGCACGCCGTGGTCGGCCACGGCGGGCACAACACCACGTGTGAGGCGCTCGCGCACGGGGTGCCGCTGGTGGTCGCGCCGATCCGCGACGACCAACCGGCGGTCGCCTCGCAGGTGACCGAGGCCGGCGCCGGGATCCGGGTGAAGTTCGGCCGGGTCAACGCCGATGAGCTGCGCGCGGCACTGCGCGCCGTGCTCGACGACCCGACGTACACGGCCGGGGCCGCACGGATCCGCAAGTCGTTCCAGGCCGCAGGCGGCGCGGCCGCCGCGGCCGTGCGGCTCGAGGAACTTCTGCCCGGTGGTGGGACATGACCGGTTCGGCGGTGGTCGACACCGATGCGGCACTGGCGGAAGCCCGGGCGTTCTACACCCCGGTGCTGGAGCGCGGCGTGGGCACGCTGTTCGAGCCCCGGCGCTCCACCTGCCCGTGGTGCCACTCGCCGGTGCTCCGGATCCGCTTGCAGAGCAAGGATCTGATCCAGCGTAAGCCTGGGCAGTTCGTGGTCGAGGAGTGCGGCAGCTGCGGCCACCTGTTCCAGAACCCGCGGCTGAACATCGACGGCCTGGACTTCTACTACCGCGACTTCTACGACGGCCTGGGCGCCGAGGTCGCCGAGTACGTGTTCGCCCTCGGCCGCGAGGGCAACCTGTCCCGGGCACGTTCGGTGCTGCGATGCACCGAGCCGGGCAACTGGCTCGACGTCGGCACCGGCCGGGGCCACTTCCCCTTGCACGCCGCGGAGATCCTGCCCCACACCCGTTTCGACGGGCTGGACCTCTCCGCGGGCGTCGAGGAGGCCGCCCGCCTCGGCCGCGTCGTGACCGGACACCGCGGCCTGTTCCCCGAACTGGCGCCGCGGATCGCCGAGCGCTACGACGTGGTGAGCATGCACCACTACCTCGAGCACACCCGCGATCCGCGGATCGAACTCGACGCGTTGGCGGTCGTGGTCCGCCCCGGCGGGTTGGCCGAGATCGAGATGCCGGACGTGTCCGCCCCGTTCGGGCGGGTGTTGCGGTCCTGGTGGGCGCCGTGGTTCCAGCCGCAGCACCAGCACTTCATCCCGCTGGCGAACCTGCTGGGTGCCCTGCGCGAACGGGGTTTCACGATCGTCGACATCGAGCGGCACCGGGCCCACACCGCGGTCGACCTGACCTACGTGGCGATGTTCCTGACCACCTTGCTGGCCCCGGACCCGCAGAGCCCTTGGGCCCCGCCGCGCGACTGCTCCTGGCGGCGGCGGCGCCATCACCTGGCCTGGTCGAAGGCGTTCCCGGCGTTGGCGAAGGTCGCCCACGTCGTCGACGTCGGGATCAGCCGGGTCCTGCGCAGCCTGGACCAGGGCAACGCGTACCGGATCGTGGCCCGCAAGGACACTGCATGACCACCGTGGCCCCGCCGACCGACGCGGACTTCGCCGCGCTGCGCCCGTTCTACCGGGCCGAGATAGCCGCCGGCATCGACCGGTTCGTCGGCCCGCGCCGGTCGACCTGTCCGTGGTGCGGTTCCGGCCGGCTGCACACCCGGACCCGACTTCCGGACCTGGTGCAGCGCAAGCCGGGTCGGTTCGCGTTCGACGAGTGCCGAACCTGCGGCCACGTCTTCCAGAATCCGAGCCTGACCCCGGAAGGCCTGGCCTTCTACTACCGCGATTTCTACGACGGCCTCGGCGCCTCGACCACCGAGACGTTCTTCTCCTGGCAGACCGAGATCTATCGCAGCCGCGCCCGGTCGGTCGCGCCGTTCTGCACCCCGCGCCGGTGGTTGGACATCGGCACCGGCTACGGCCACTTCTGCAAGGACGCCAAGGAAGTCCTGCCGGGCACGATCTTCGCCGGCCTCGACCAGGGTGCGGCGGTCGAGGAGGGCCATCGCCGCGGCTGGTTGGACCAGGCCCACCGGGGCGAACTTGCCGAGCTGGCAACGGAACTGACTGGGCGTTACGACGTCATCAGCATGTTCCACTACCTCGAGCACCTGTCCGACCCGCGCGCCGAACTCGATCTGGTCGCCCGGATTCTGGCACCCGGCTCGTACCTGCTGCTGGAGCTGCCCGACCCGGCGTGCCTGATCGGTCGCGCGTTGGGCCCGTTGTGGACGCCGTGCCATACGCTGCAGCACCTGCACCTGATGCCGCTGCGGAACCTGCTGTCGGCGTTGACGGCGCGCGGCCTGACTCCGGTCCGGGTGCAGCGACGCGAGGCTCACATGCCGATCGACATCACCTGCGCGGTACTGGCGCTGGGTCAGTGGGCCGGCCCGGACCCGCGGCTGCCCTGGCTGGCCGAACCCAATGCCCTGGCCCGCTTCCGGCACCGCACCGTGACCCGGGCACTGCCCCGCGCGGTGCGGGTCGCCTACGCCGTCGATCAGAAACTGGCCCCGGTGCTTCGGGCCACCGGAACCGGGAATGTCTACCGCGTACTGGCGCGGCGCAGCGAGAAAGGCTCCGGATGACGATCACCGAACCTGCACACCAGACCCCGCCGCCACGCGACGCTGATTTCGCCGCGGCCCGGCCCTGGTACGCCGAGCAGATCGCCAAGGGCATCGAGCGCTTCCTCGAGGACCCGCGGCCGGACTGCCCCTGGTGCGGGTCGCGCCGCCTCAAGCGTCGGGTGCGCACCACCGATCTGCTGCAGCACAAGCCCGGCCGGTTCACCATGGACGAGTGCCGCACCTGCAAGCACGTGTTCCAGAACCCGCGGTTGAACGGCGACGGCCTGACCTTCTACTACCGCGACTTCTACGACGGCCTGGGCTCCTGGACAACCGAGCAGATCTTCGCCGCGCACACCGAGGTCTACCTGTCGCGCGCCCGGATGGTCGCCCCGTTCCTGTCCCCGCGCAACTGGCTGGACATCGGCACCGGGTACGGCCACTTCTGCAAGGACGCCAAGCAGGTCTGGCCGGAGACGACCTTCGACGGCCTGGACATGGGCGCCGGGGTCGAGGAGGGCCGCAACCGCGGGTGGCTGAACCACACCTACCGCGGGGAACTGCCCGAACTGGCGGATCAGATCGCCGGCAAGTACGACGTCCTGAGCATGCACCACTACCTGGAGCACGTCCGCGACCCGCGCGCCGAACTCGACGTGGTCGCCCGGGTGATGCGGCCCGGGTCGTACCTGTTGATCGAGGTCCCGGACCCGACGTCGTTCACCGCGAAGATCTACGGCCGGTTGTGGACGCCGTACTTCCAGCCCCAGCATCAGAACCTGATCCCCTGCCGCAACCTGCTGCAGGCGCTGAGCGAGCGCGACATCACCCCGGTGCGGGTGGCGCGCAAGGAGGCTCACATCCCGGTGGACCTGACCTGCGCGGTGCTGTCGCTCGTCAACATGATCACCCCGGATCCGCGCTTCCCGTGGTTCCCCGAGCCGACCCCGACGAAGTTGGACAACCAGCAGAAGATGTGGCGGGTGGCCCCCAAGTTGCTCAAGTACGCCTGGTATCTCGACCAGTGGATGGCACCGCTGATCAAGGCCTTCGACGGCGGCAACGCCTACCGGGTCCTGGCGCGTCGGGACGGATCGTGAGCATCGAGGAGGACTTGGCGGCCCCGGTCGACCCGACCGACGCGGTCGCGCTCGAGGCGGCCTTCGCGATCCGCCGGTCCAAGTACCAGGCTGAGATCGCCGATGGGATCGAGAGCTTCTTCAACCCGCGCCGGGACACCTGCCCGTGGTGCTCGTCGCCGAACCTGACCACGATCCTGCGCACCGGCGACCGCAACCAGCGCAAGCCCGGGCGCTTCGTGCTGGACCGCTGCCGGACCTGCCGGCACGTGTTCCAGAACCCGATGCTGAACCCCACCGGCCTGGACTTCTACTACCGCGACTTCTACGACGGGCTGGGTCGGTCGATGATCGAGACGGTCTTCGATCAGCGCACCGACGTCTACCAGACCCGGGCGCGGCAACTGCTCCCGTGCTTCCCCGACGGTTCCGGGCCGAAGAACTGGCTGGACATCGGGGCAGGCTTCGGCCATTTCTGCCGCGACGCCAAGACCGTGTTCCCGGACACCGTCTTCGACGGGTTGGACCAGGGCCTCGGGGTCGTCGAGGCGGCCGAGAAGGGCTGGATCGACACTGCCCACCGAGGCTGGTTCCCCGACCTGGCCGAAGAACTGACTGGGCGTTACGACGTCATCAGCATGTTCCACTACCTCGAGCACGTCCTGGACATCCGCGCCGAGTTGGACCTCGCGGCCGCGGTGCTGCCGTCCGGCGGCCTGCTGCAGATCGAGGTGCCGAACCCGGAGTCGCGGCTACGTGCCCTGCGCGGTTGGTGGGTGCAGTGGTTCCAACCGCAGCACCTGCACTTCGCGCCGCTGCCGAACCTGCTCGCGGCGTTGAACGAACGCGGGCTGCGGCCGGTGTCGGTGCAGTTCGCGGAGTCGCACATCCCGGTCGACGTCACCTGCGCGATGCTGTCGATGTTCGCGGTGGCCTCCCCCGAGCCGCGCCTGCCCTGGCTGACGATCCGTCAGAACAAGGCGCGGTGGGCGTACCACCAGTTCATGTGGGCGAAGCTGTGCCCGAAGGTGCTGCCCTGGGCCTACAAGGCCGACGCCGCGTTGACCCCGGTGGTGAAGCGCACGGGCGACGCGAACCTCTACCGGGTGCTGGCGCGCAAGGTCTGACACCGGCGGAGGAGTTCCGGTCGAAGGATCTTGCGTGGGACGATCCCGGGGACGGGACCCGCGCAGTCCGGCGGAGGTGGCGATGGTTGCTCTGCGGGTCGACTACGCCAAGCTCGACACCCTCTCGGAGTCCCTGCGCCGGGTGGCCGAGGGCCTCGAGCACATCCGCGCGGACTGCGAGGTCACCGGGCGGGGTTGGGGCGGAACGACCGTCCGCGGTTCGATGGACGACTTCACCGGCAACTGGGACGCCCACCGCGAGAAGGTGACCGCGGCAGTCCAAGAACTCGCGCGCCTGTCACGGTGGCCGACGAGAGCATCGTCGACCCGGCGCCGGAATGGGTCGCGCTCTTCGACGCCGTCATGACCACGTTCCGCTGGGTGGCACGGAGAAGTGACTGACCGTCAGGTATCGCGTCGGTTGCTGCTCGATTCCCGGAATCTCACATTCCCGTCGACACTATGTGAGCAGTTCTTAACGGATCCGATACGTATTTAATCGGCGATCGCGGAAGTACGATTTGTACACCCTCGGCAAAGATGCGAGGGCTTGCCGATGAATTCCCGCCAGCCCCAGGAGGTACCGGGCCGATGGTCCAGGGCAAATGCCGTATCAGGAGCGCAGGCGGCCGACTCCTCGCCACGATGGCGCTGGGCGCCGGTTGTCTGGTCGGCCCGGCGCACGCAGCGCACGCGACTGACTGCACCGTCTCCACGTGGACCGGCCTGGTCTCGGCATTCCGCACCGGCGGCACAGCCAAGTTGTGCAATCCGATCGACGACGCAGGCCAGCACTCGTATCAACCACTGATGATCCCGCCCGGCGGACGTGCTGAACTCGATCTGGCCGGTTGGCCGGTGAACATCAAGAACGCCCCCGCCGGGTCGCCCGGCATCTCGGTCCCGCCCGACGCGATGCTCACCATCGGCGACAGCACCCCGCTGCATCTCGGCCGGTTGACAGCCACCGGCGGCGGGGGGCGGCTCGGTGGTGGCGGCGGAGCAGGCATCGGCGGCCGCGGGGGAATCGGGGCGATCCAACCGCTGCAGGGCACCGACGGGGCCGGGGCCGGCGCCGTCCACATCCTCGGCGGCAGCGTCATCGCCACCGGCGGCGACGGCAGCAACAACGACGTCTACTACGCCGGCGGCGGTGGCGGTGGCGCAGGCATCGGGGGCGGTGGCGCAGGCGCGGGCGACGGCCCCAACCACAGCCGGTACGTCACGGGCGGCAACGCCGGGACGCTGATCCTCAACGGCGGGCGGCTGACCGCCCTCGGCGGATCAGCGGGCAACGCCGGGAACTACGGCGAACCAGGCGCCGGGGGCGGCGCCGGGCTCGGCGGTGGTGGCGGCGGCGGAACCGGCCACGCCAAGTTCCGCAGCGGGTTCGGCGGCAACGGCGGAGTGGTCAGCCTGCTGCGTGGCGGCCTGCGAACCGTCGGCGGCAGCAGCGCGCAGTACCCGCACGTCCAGGGCGGCGGCGGCGCCGGGATCGGCTCCGGCGGCGGCGGTCTGGTCCGGCAGCGGCCGACGGGCACGGGCGGCCGGATCACCGTCGTCCCGGACGAGGTGCAGATCCTCGACTCCGGGCCGGGGCTCGGCGGCGACGCGCAGTCCGGCAACGGCCAGGAACCCCAACAGGTCATGGTGACCTCCACCCCGCCGACCGATCCCGCGCTCGGCGGCAGCTACCGTGTGACGGTGGTCAGCACATTCGGCACCTCCGGGCAGCCGGTCGTGCTCAGCACCCCGGGGCCGGACAACGCCTGCACGCTGGGCAGCGACGGCCGGACGGTGACTTTCGTCGCGGCCGGGATCTGCACGGTGGTGGCGAACCAACGCGGGTTCGGCAACGGCTACGACAGTGCTCCCACCCAGACTCAGCGCTTCCCGGTGCGCTAGTCGATCCCAGCCTCAGACCGTCCGGCCCTTCCACGTGCGCGCCCCGCGCCGGTTGCGGCGCCGCGACTCGAGGATCAACGCCAACGACATGACGCCGGTCGCCGGGTGGGCGGCGGCCCACGGCAGCGCCGGCTCACCGAATCGGCGCGCAACGACCACCCGGGCCACCACCGGCGCGAGATAGCCCAACAGACCGACCTTCGAGCCGCGCAGCGCGGCCGCGACCGGGAGCACGTCGATCAGACCTACCATCCCGGCAGTCCAGGCGACCTTGCGCGGGGAGTCGACCCAGTCGCACATCCATTTCGTGTAGCCCTCGATCAGCTCCTGGGCCCCGGAGTACATCCGGCAGGACGCCAACGCGGTCCCGTCGACCGCGGCAGCCTTCGCGCCGGTCCCGACGATCGCGTGCAGCATCGCGAGGTCGTCGAGGACCGCGAGGCGGATCGCGCCGTGGCCGCCGGCCCGGCCGTAGGCCGCCGCGTCGATGACGAGGAACTGCCCGTTGGCGACGACGGTCTTCGGCAGACCGGTCGCCGGGTCCGGGTCGCGCGGCAGGTTCGCCATCCAGGTCCAGTTGATCATCGGCTGGTAGAGCCGTTCGATCGTCGAGCCCATCACCTGACGCGGGAACGGGGAGAGCAGGCCCAGCCCGGACTCTCGCAACGTCGCGACCGCGGCGGCGATCGCGAGCGGGGCGAACTCGACGTCGGCATCGACGAACACCAGCACGGTGCCGGTCGCCGCCTCGGCGAGTTGCATGCAGGCGTGCGGTTTGCCCTTCCACCCCTGGGCCAACGGCCGGCCGGACAGCACCCGCAGCCGTAGGTCGCCCGCGGCGAGCTTCTCGACGAGTTCCCGGGTGCCGTCGGTGGAGTTGTCGTCCAGCACCAGGATCTCCAGGTCCGGCACGCCCTGCTGAGCCAGCATCGTCAGGATCGTCGGGGCGATCCGGTGCGCCTCGTTGCGGGCCGGGATCAGCGCCGAGACCCGCTCGGTCACCACGGGCGGGTCGGCCGGTGGCCGCGGAACCCGCCCGACGGCGTTGCGACACTTGCGAGCGGTGAGGATCGCGAGGGCCGAACCGACTACGACCGGGACGGTCGACGGACGCACTCGCACGCCCCGAACCTATCCATGCGCCGGCCGCGCCGCACGGCGACCTGGTTGGGTTGGGGCCCGACCGTAACGCTCAGGAGGTTCAGTGACCGTGACACGAGGCGGCGGCGTCCGGCTGAGGAGTCGTCAGATCTTCGTCGCGGTGGGGATCGTGGCCGCCCTGACAGTGCTGTCCCTCGGCGGCGGGGGCCTGTACTTCGCCGGCCAGATCTACTCCGATGCATTCGCTGTGGACCACCCGAAGCCCGGCGTCGTGCCGGCCCGCGACGTGTACGCCGACCCCGGCGCGTTCGGGGCATCCTTCACCGAGGAGTCGTTGCCGTGCGCCGGCGGATCGTGCCCGGCCTGGTTCGTCCCGGCGAACGGCACCCCGAACGACACCTGGGCGATCGCGGTCCACGGCCGCGGCGCCACCCGGACCGAACCGCTGCGGGCCCTGTCCGTGCTGCACGGCGCCGGCATCCCCGCTCTCGACATCAGCTACCGCAACGACAACGCGGCCCCGGAGGACCCGAGCCACCGCTACGAGTACGGCCGCACGGAGTGGCGCGACCTGGCCGCCGCGGTCGACCATGCGCACGCCGCCGGCGCCAAGCACGTCGTGCTGTTCGGCTCCTCGATGGGCGGGTCGATCGTCGCCGCGTTCCTGGCCGACGCACCACCCGAGGAGACCGAGCTGATATCCGGGATCATCCTCGACGCGCCCGCACTCGACCTGGCCGCCACGATCGACTGGCAAGCCGGCGAACGCAGCCTCCCGCTCGTGCACCTGCCGATCCCCGATGTGCTGACCGCCACCGCGAAGTGGATGGCCGACCACCGGTACCACCTGGGCCTGGGCGGGCTGGACTACCTGCCTGGCTCGTGGCTGCACGTGCCCGCGCTGGTGTTCCACGGCACTGAGGACCCGACCGTGCCGATCTCGACCAGCCAACGGTTCGCCGGCGCGTACCCGGACCTCGTCAGCGAGGTGCGGGTTTCCGGGGCCGGGCACGTCGCGTCCTGGAACGCCGACCCGAAGGCGTACGCCAACGCGGTCCGGCAGTTCCTGGGCAAACTGGTCCCGTGAGCGAGCTCCGGACGCAGCTGCGTGCCTGGTACGCCGAGCAACTGGCCACCGGCGTGGAGCGGTTCCTCGAGGAACCCCGACGGACCTGCCCGTGGTGCGGCTCACCGGACCTGGCTGTGCGGATTCGTACGCCGGAGCTGATCCAGGGCAAGCCGGGGATGTTCCGGCTGTCGCGCTGCCGGACCTGCCGGCACTTGTTCCAGAACCCGCGGCTGAACCTCGACGGGCTGAGCTTCTACTACCGCGACTTCTACGACGGCCTCGGCGCAAGCGTGATGGAGCCGGTGTTCGACGGCGCGACCGCGGTCAACACCGCCCGGGCGCGCGATGTGCTCTCGGTGACCCAGCCCGGGACCTGGCTGGACGTCGGCACCGGCTACGGCTACTTCGCCAAACACGCTCGCGCGGTCCTGCCGGACACCGTGTTCGAGGGTCTGGATCTGGGCGAAGGCGTCGAACTCGGTGAGCGCCGCGGCTGGTTGGCTCGCGGCCACCGGGGGTTGTTCGGCGACCTCGTCGAGGAACTGTCCGGCCGCTTCGACGTGGTGAGCATGCATCACTACCTGGAGCACACCCGCGACCCGCGCGCCGAGCTCGACGCCGCCGCGAGGGTGCTGCGGCCGGGCAACCACCTGCTGGTCGAGATGCCCGACCCGGACTACGGCCTGGCCCCGGCGTTCGGGCGGTGGTGGTTCCCGTTGCTGCAGCCGCAGCATCAGCACATGATCCCGCTGCCCAACCTGCTCGGGGCGTTGCGCGAACGCGGCTTCGAGATCCTGCGGATCACCCGCGGCCCCGCCCACATCGGCATCGACGCGACGTGGGCGCTGGTGCAACTGTTCGCGGTCGTCGCCCGCGACCCGAGCCTGCCGTGGTTGACCGAGCCGGAGACCCCGGCCCGGCGCCGTCGCCACGAGTTGGTCTGGAAGCGCGTGGCGCCCAAGGCCTTCCAGGCGATGCACCACGTGGACGCGGCCCTGACCAAGCTGGCAAAGGCCACCGACGACGCCAACACCTACCGCGTCCTGGCCCGTCGCAGTGCTTAGGAACCGGCTGCCGGTTGCCAGGTGGCCGGGTCGACGGGGCCCTGCTCGCCGGAGGTCATGTCCTTGACCTCGTGCGGCTTGCCGTCCTCGAAGGGCGGGAACCACACGTACGGGATGAGCTTTCGGGACGCGTAACGGATCTGCTTCCCGAGCTTGTCCGCCTCGTGGTACGTCTCCACCTTCAGGCCCCGTGAGCGCAGTTCGGCCGCCGTCCGCAAGGCATCGCGCCGCCGGTCCTCCGACGGGATCACCACGAGCACCTGGGCCGGCGACTTGGGAGCTTGTGTGAACCGGCCCTCGGCCACGAACTTGGCGAACAACCGGCTCAGCCCGATCGACATACCCACGCCGGGCAGATCGCGCCGGATGAACTCCCCAGCCAGGTTGTCGTAGCGGCCGCCGGAGCAGATGCTGCCGAACCCGGGGGCGTCGAGCAGTTGGCCCTCGTAGACGGTGCCGGTGTAGTAGTCCAGGCCGCGGGCGATCGACAGGTCGGCGATCACGCTGCCGGCCGGCAGGTCGGCCAGTTCGCCGAGAACGTAGGACAGTTCGGCCAGGCCCACCTCCAGCAACTCCCCCGACGAACCGAGCCCGGCGATCACGTCGACCACCGAGGCGTCCGACCCGCGCACCTGCGCCAGCTCCAGACAAGCCGTCACCTGAGCGGGCGTCAGATCCAGCTCGGTCTCGAGCATCTTGCCGACCGCCTCGGCCCCGATCTTGTCGAGCTTGTCGGCGATTCGGATCACCCCGAGCGGGTCGGCGATGCCGAGCCCGGCGTAGAAACCCTGCAGCACCTTGCGGTTGTTCACGCCGATGCGGAACCCGCCGACCTCCAGGTCGGTCAGCACCTCGTGCACGATCCGCGGCAGTTCGGCGTCGAAGTGCAGCGGCACGTGGTCGACGTTGATCACGTCGATGTCGCACTGGGTGAACTCGCGGAACCGGCCCTCCTGCGGCCGTTCCCCGCGCCAGACCCGGCCGATCGCATACCGCTTGAACGGGAACACCAACTCGTTGAAGTGCTGCGCGACGTAGCGGGCCAGCGGCACGGTCAGATCGAAGTGCAGGCCCAGCCGGGCGTCATTAGCTGTGCTCGATGCTCGCTGGTCTCCCTCGCTCGTCCCTCGCTCGGTCGAGTCACTCGCGCCACCGCCCTGCAGTCGGGAGAGCGTGTAGACCTCCTGCGAGGTCTCCCCCTTGGCGGTCAGCACCTCCAGTGCCTCGACCGACGGGGTCTCCACCGAGCAGAACCCGTAGCGCTCGTAGGTGGCCCGGATCAGGTCCAGCCACTGCTGCTCGACCCGCCTGACCTCGGGCAACCACTCCGGGAACCCGCTGATCGGGGCGGGTTTGACGATTTGGGCCTCGGACATGGCGACGCAACTTCCCTTCGGATGGCGGCGCCCCAGTCTAGGAACCGATCACCCCTCCAGCCGCCGATGCATGACGTGCAGGCCCACGAGACCGTGTCGCGGGTGGTCGAACGCCTCCGGAACGGTGGTCAGGATCGCGAAGCCCAGCGACGTCCACAGCCGCACCGCGGCGGCGTTGGTCTCGACGACCGCGTTGAACTGCATCGCCCGGAACCCCTCGGCCCGGGCGGCGGCCAGCACGTGCTCCCCCAGCGCCCGCCCGACGCCCCGCCCCGACGCTGCCGGGTCGACCAGGAAGCTCGCGTTGGCCACGTGCGACCCGCCGCCGCCCTGGTTGCGCACCAGTCTCGCCGAGCCGACCACCCGGTCGTCGAGCACGGCCACGAAGTTGCACCCCGGCGGCTCGACCATCCACCAGTCGCGCGCGGCACCGAGGGAGATCGCGCGGTCGACCGTGTACGTCTCCCCTGCGGCCAGGATCGGTCGCGCGAACGCCCAGATGTCCGGCCAGTCCCACGCGACCGCGTCGCGGACGGCCAGGCTCACAGCGGCACCCGGGCGATCGCGTAGCGGGCGATCGAGCGGTGGACCAGGCTCCCGTCCGGGGCCTGATGCCCCGTCAGCATCGTGTCGATCTCGACCCGCGCCGCGGGCAACCGCTCCGGGCCCACCGCGTCGATCAGGATCCGACCACCGTGCGAGGCGACCCAGGCCCAGTACTGGTCGCGGTCGGCCAGCACGATCTCGTGCTCGGCCTCGCCAACGGCGACGTCGACGAAACCGGCCTGGGTCAGCATCGCGGCGATCGAGTCGCAGTCGTCGAACGGCTTGTCGGTGGCCTCCTCCCACGGCGGCCCGGCCCGGTGCCGGTAGAGGATCGCCATCGTCTGCGCGAACTTCGGGTCCGAGGGCCCGAACGAGCTCATCCCGAACACCCCGCCCGGACGCAGCAGACCGGCGACGCGGTGGACCGCCTCGCGCGGCGCCGGCACGAAGAACATCACCATCCCGGCGGTGACCACGTCGAAGCTCGCGGCGGGGAAGTCCGGCGTCCCGGCGTCGCCCTCGACCACCCGCACGTGGTCCAGCCCCCGCGCCGCGGCCTCGGCGGCGCACAGCTCGACCATCCGCGTGGACAGGTCGACCCCGGTCACCCGGCCGGTCGGGCCGACCGCCTGGGCCAACGGGAACAGCACGTGCCCACGCCCGCAGCCGAGGTCCAGAGCCGTCGAGCCGGGACGCGGGTCCGCGCGGCGCACGAGTTCGGCGCCCAACGGCCCGAAATAGGCCACCCCGACCTGCTCGTAGCTGTCCGCGGAGTTGTCGAAGGCCGCCGCGACAGCGGCCCGTTGCTCCGCCGCGACAGCGGCCCGTTGCTCTGCCGCGACAGCGGCGCGTGCGTCGTCGGCTGCCTCAGCCGTCACGGTCCACCCCTCTCGTCCCGCCGAACGCTAGTCAGTACGGCTCCGAGCCGCGCTGCGGCAGTTCCGGCGATCGGGGGACAAGTGCGACGAATCCACCTATCTTCGACAAACGGGATTCATCGCACATTCATGACGGAAGACTTTCCTCGAGGCTGGGAGGCGCGACTGTGACGGACCTGCGCACCGGGTCCGGCGCGTTCGCCGGGAAGTTCGCGTTCGTCTCCGGCGCGGGTTCGGGCATCGGCGCCGCGGTGGCGATCGCGCTGGCCCGGGCGGGCGCAACAGTCGCGCTGGCCGATCGGGACCTCGACGCGATCGGCCGGACCGCCTCCACTGTGCAGGCCGGCAGCGGGACGGCGCTGCCGGTCCTGGTGGACGTCGCCGAACCTGCCTCGGTCGACGCCGCCTTCGAGACCGTGCTCGAGGAGTTCGGCACTTTGCACCTGGCGGTCAACAGCGCTGGTGTGGGCGGGCCGCCGGGGCTGCTGACCGACTGCAGCATCAAGGACTGGCAGTACGTGCTGGACATCAACGTCAACGGCGTCTTCCACTGCCTGCGGCGAGAGATCCCGCCGATGGTCGCCGCCGGCGGCGGGTCGATCGTGAACGTCTCGTCGCTGGCCGGGGAGCGCGGTTGCGCCGGCATGGCGCCGTACACCGCGGCCAAGCACGCGGTCGTCGGACTGACCCGGACCGCGGCGTTGGAATTCGCCCCGTCCGGGGTCCGGGTCAACGCGGTCGCCCCGGGGCCGGTCGACACCCCGCTGCTGGCCGAACTACCGGCGGACGCCCGGGCGGGGTGGGGCGCCATGCACCCGTTGGGCCGGATCGCGCACACCGACGACGTGACCGCGATGTGCCTGTTCCTGCTCTCCGACCGCGCAGCGATGATCACCGGCGGGCACCATCGGGTAGACGGCGGCCTCAGCCTCGTTTGATCAATTCACGGTGATTGCAAAGATCAACGATGATCACCGAAAGGTGGACCGTTTTCCGTGCGCCGTCATAAAGTGCGCGTAGCGGGTAATTGCGTCAGCACGGGCAATCACCCCCACGGAAGGTGACCCTCCTCACAGGGAGTCGCGAAATGGCGCTGCTGGGCGGTCGGGTTGCGGCCGGCGCGGTCACCGCGATGCTCGCGGTAGCACTCTGTGTGCCCGGAACGGCCTCGGCCACCACCCCGGCACCCGATGCGAACGAGATCTCCCACCGCTACGTCGCCCTGGGCGACTCCTACACCGCCTCCCCGCTCACCGGCATGCCGATCGGCGAGCCGGTCGGCTGCGGTCGGACCCAGAACAACTATCCGCGGCTGGTCGCCGCGGCCCTGCAGGTCACCGAGTTCGCCGACGTCAGCTGCGGCAGCGCGACGATCAACAACCTGACCGCCCTGCAGACCGTGATCGGCGGCAACAACCCGGCACAGCTCGACGCGCTCAAGCCGGAGACCACGCTGGTCACCTTGGGCATCGGCGGCAACGACCTCGGCCTGGTCGGCTGGATGCAACGCTGCGTGACCCTCGACCTGAGGCAGAGCAGCTGCGTCGACCAGTGGTCGCCCGGCGATGCCGACGTGATGGTGCAGCGGATCGACAAGATCGCCATCAAGGTCGACGAGGCGCTGAAAGCCATCCACGCCCGCTCGCCGCATGCGCTGGTGATGGTGGTGGGGTATCCGGTTGTCGCGCCCTCGGAGGGCATCGGGTGCATCCCGGAGCTGCCGATCGACAACTCCGACGTGGCCTACCTGCGCGACCTGCAGCAGCGGCTGAACACCGCGCTGTCGTGGGACTCCTACCTGGACAACGCCACCTACGTCGACACCTACACCACCTCGATCGGCCACGGGCCGTGTGAGCCCGACGGGGTCAAGTGGATCGAGGGCGTGGTCCCCGACGTCCCGGCGGCCGCCCTGCACCCGAACGCGCTAGGTCAGATGGCGATGGCCGCCGACGTGCTGACCGCGCTGGCCAAGCACCTGAACGGCAGCGCCGCCGAGCCCATTCACTGAGGTCAGGTCGCTCAACGCCGGCGCAGCGCCGACGCGCCGGCGGCGCCGCCGAGCAGACCGATCACCAGTCCGGCGATGCCCAGGCCCAACGCCAGGTTCGTACGGTTCTTGTCCGCCTTGTTCGCAAGCTGCGCGTTCACGGCTTGGAGCTCCGAGTTGTTCGGAACCCCGCCGGTCGGCGGGGCGGCCGCCGACGGGATCTGGGGCGTCACCGGGCTCGGTAGCGAGGTCGGCGGTGACGCGGTCGACCCGGACACGGCCCCACCGGGCGCGGCCGCGGGCAGCGCGAGGGTGGGCGCGGGGTGGTCCGGCTCCGGGCCGCCGGGGGCGGCCTGGTCGATCCAGCGCACGACCGTGCCGTCGCTGTAGGTCTGGATCGCCTTGAACACGATCTGCGGCGCGCTGGGCAACTGGTCGGCGCTGATCGGGAAGTCCAGGTAGTCGTCCGGAGCGATCTTCCCGCCGCTGAACACGACCTTGGTGACCGCGGTGGTCTCGTCGCCGTCGTCGGTGTGGACCGGCTTCGGCAAGTTCGACTCGGTGATCGCCGCGGTCCAGCCGGGCGGCGGCTCGACGGCGACGCCGATGACCGGGGTGTCCAAGGGCAGGTCGATCTCGACCTTGGTGGTGTTGGCCTTGTCCTCCTCGTTCGGGACGCGGAAGACGATCTCGGCGTCGGTGGCGCCCTGGAAGGCCTCGACGCTGTGCACGGTCACGTGCGCGCTCACCGGGCCCGCGACGGCGACCAGCAGTGCGGCCGCGCCGGCCGTCCCGAAGATTTTTCTGTGTCTCACGGTCGGTTAAGTCGTCGCGCGCAGACGTCCGGTTCCCCACCGAACAGACATACCCGGATTCGGGAGGTCAGAGCCAGCCGGAGTCGCGGACCATGCGGATCGCGTCGATCCGGTTGCGGGCGCCGAGCTTGCCGATGATCTTCGAGAGGTAGTTGCGCACGGTCCCGTCGGACAGACAGAGCCGGGACGCGATCTCGCGGACCGACTCGCCCTCGGCGGCGCGGCGCAGCACCTCGAGCTCGCGCTCGGTCAGTGCATGGGCGTCGGTCTCCAGTGCGGCGATCGCCAGCTTCGGGTCCACCACGCGCTCGCCGCCGGCCACCCGCCGGATGCTCTCGGCCAGCCACGGCGCCGGGGCGTCCTTGTCGACCAGGCCCTGGGCGTGCGACTCCAGCGCCCGGCGCAGGGCGCCCGGGGTGACCCCGGCGGTCAGGACCAGCGCCTTGCAGCGGGGAGCGTGCTCGTGCAGGCGGCGGCAGAGCGCGTAGCCGTCGCGGGTCGAGGAGTCGACGTCGATCACGGCGACGTCGGACCGGGTGCGCAGCACCGCGTTGACCACGTCGGCGTCGCTGCGCAGGGCGGCGGCGACCTGGATGTCACGCTCGTAGGACAACAGCGCGGTCAAGGCACCGCCGTAGAGCGCGAGGCTCTCGGCCAGCACGACCCGGATCACCCCGGTCGGCCGGGGATCCAGCGAGCGCAGGCCGACCACGGTCCGGTCGTCCGGGACCGAGGACATCGGGCGCGGCCCCGCCGGCGCCACGTGCGAACGAGCGGCCGGCACTGCCGGAACCGTCGGAGTGTGTGTGGAGTCCACCGTCTCCCCCTCTGACGTCGCGCGGCGACGTCGGCCCCCATGTACCGCCGCCCGACGCCCGCGAATGCACTGTCGCGAGTCGCTGACCAGCAGCAATCCCTCGGACAGTGTGAATGGATCTTCCGCGGGAAAACCAGGGGGTGCGGCTGGACCGGGTACGCCCGGACACGCCCGGCGGCGGATCGGACAAACTCCGCGAGCTGGTGATGATCGGGATGTGTCGACCAGCACGAAACAGTCCAAAACGCCCGTTCGAACCACCAAAACGGGTGCGTAACGTGTTCACATAGACACGTAGAGGCAGAACCTTTTCGCCCGAACGGCCCAGTTCGAGTCCCGGGCTGCCTAGAATTTCGGTACGGCGACGCCGCGGAGAGGGTGAGCGCCAATGTCGAACAGCCCCGACCGGCCACCCGCGCCGCGCGCCGCCCCGCTGCGCCCGGTGACCCCCGGCAACGAGCCCGCGGCAGAGTCCGCCGGCGGCCTGAACCTCGGCGACGAGCCCCGGATGAGCCAGGACATCGCCGGCAACCTGCCGCGGATCATGCGCGTCGGCGCCGCCGTGTCCTGGCGATTCGTCGCGATTGCGCTGGCGTTGTACGTCCTGGGCCGGGTCATCGCGATGATGATCGACTTGGTGGTCCCGGTGGCGCTCGCGCTGCTGCTGGCGGCACTGCTCTCGCCGGCCGTCGCCAGGCTGAAGTCCTGGGGCTGCCCCCGGGCGTTGGCCACCGCCATCGTCGTGATCACCGGCCTGGCAGTGGTCGGCGGGCTGCTCACGTTCGTGATCACGCAGTTCGCCGACAACTTGCCGGACCTGCGCACCCAGTTGTCCTCGGCGATCGCCCAGATCGACCACTGGCTGTCGACCGGGCCGTTCCACCTGTCCGGCTCCCAGGTCCAGAAGTGGCTGCAGAAGGCTCAGAACAGCATCGCGGGCAACCAGAGCGCGGTTGCCTCGCACGTCGTGGACACCGCCGTGGCAGTCGGGCGCGTGGCCGGCGGCGCCGCACTGACGATCTTCACCCTGATCTTCTTCCTGCACGACGGCGACCGGATCTGGCGCTTCCTGTGCCGGGTGGTCCCCCGGCAGCAACGCGACCGGGTCGACGTGGCCGGCCGGCGCGGCTTCACGGCACTGGGCCACTACGTGCGGGCGACGGTGATCGTCGCCTCGATCGACGCGATCAGCATCGGCATCGGCCTGGCCATCATGGGGATCCCGCTGGCAATGCCGCTGGCCACGCTGATCTTCCTGGGCGCGTTCGTGCCGATCCTGGGCGCGTTCGTGGCCGGCACGATCGCGGTCCTGGTCGCGCTGGTCGCCAAGAGCGCCGTGACGGCGCTGATCGTGCTCGGCCTGTTGGTGGCGGTCATGAACATCGAGGGCCATGTCCTGCAACCGCTGCTGCTGGGCCGGGCGGTGGCGCTGCACCCGTTGGCGGTGGTGCTCGGGATCGGCACCGGCCTGACGCTGGCGGGGATCCCCGGGGCGCTGCTGGCCGTGCCACTGCTGGCGATCGCGAACGCCAGCATCCGCTCGCTGTTGTCGCCGGCCGACGCCGGCACCGATCCACAGTCGGTCGACGTCAACGACGCGGAGGAGGCCGATCCGCCCGGGGAGTCCTCGCACTCCCCGACGACGCCGCTGAAGGAACTCCCGATGCTGCGCAAGTCGGACCGCCCGCGGACCTGACGGCCCGTCACTGGACCGGCGCGGCCTGGGCTCCCGGCTCGAGCCGCTGCATCGGCAGCGAGACGGTGAAGATCGTGCGACCTGGGACGCTGGAGACCTGCACAGTGCCGTGGTGCGCCGCGACGACGGCGGCCACGATCGACAACCCCAGGCCGGTACTGCCCGCCGCGCGCGAGCGTGAGGAGTCGCCGCGGGCGAAGCGCTCGAACACCTCCGGCTGCAGGGCGCTCGGGATGCCCGGCCCGTCGTCGACCACGGTGATCACCGCGTCCGGGCCTTGGGTGGCCAGCCCGGCGGTGACCGTCGTCCCCGCCGGTGTGTGCGTGCGGGCGTTGCCCAACAGGTTGACCACGACCTGGGTGAGCCGGGCGCCCTCGCCCGGCACGATCACCGAGTCCTCGGGCAGGTCCAGACGCCAGCGGTGGTCCGGGCCGGCCGCGTGTGCGTCGGACAGCGCCCCCACCAGCAGCACCGAGAGGTCGACCGGCTCGACCAGGATCGGCCGTCCGGAGTCGAGGCTGGCCAGCAGCAGGAGGTCCTCCACCAGGCCGGTCATCCGGATGGTCTGCGACTCGACGCGGTCCAGCGCGTGCGCCACGTCGGCCGGGATCGGCTCCTGGCTGCGCCGGCTCAGCTCGGCGTAGCCGCGGATCGCGGCCAGCGGCGTGCGCAGCTCGTGGCTGGCGTCGGCGACGAACCGTCGTACCCGAGTCTCGCTGGCCTGCCGGGCCGTCAGCGCTTGGGCGACGTGGCCGAGCATCGCGTTCAGCGCCGCGCCGACCTGGCCGACCTCGGTCCGCCGGTCGGTGTATGAATCCGGCACCCGGACGCCCAGGGCCACCTCACCGCGGTCCAACTGCAACTCGGAGACCTGTTGCGCGGTGGCCGCGACCCGACGCAACGGACGCAGCGTCAGCCGCACGACGACCGCGCCGATAGCGGCGCCGACGGCGACGAACACCAGCGTCACCAACGTGATGATCGCGGCCAGCCGGAACGTGGCGTCGGTGACGCTCTTCATCGGCAGGCCGGTGACCAGCAGCGTCCCGCTGCCGACGGGCACAGCCCGCAGCCGGTACTTGCCGAGGTCGCCGCCCAGGTCGCGGGTGTGCTCGTGGGTGTCGGCCGGGACCGAGGCCAACGCGGAGGTGTTCCCGGCGACTGTGCCGGTCTGGTAGGTCTTCGTGAGCACGTCGACGTCGCCGGTCAGCTTGCCGTTCTGGATCTTGGCGATGACCGTGCCCTCGACGGTACCCGGGCCGAACCCGAAGCCGTTGTGCTGATCCGGCGGGTTCTGCAGGTCCTGGTAGACCCGCAACGTGCGGGCGGCGGCGTTGTCGACCTTGTCGTCGAGTTGGCCGATCAGGTAGTGCTGCAGGGCCAGGGTGCTGATCACGCCGATGGTCAGGCTGACCCCGATCAGCAGGGCCACGAGCAGGACGACCAACCGGCTGCGCAGAGTCCAGCCCGGCGGACCCACGCGGTCCCAGATCCGGCGCAGGCGGGCCGGACCGGCGTCGGTCGGCGTGGCTTCGTCGGTCGGGTCCGTTCCGGGTGCGTCAGTGTCCGGCGCCGCAGTTGTCGGCCCGACCTCGGTCGAGGAGTCCGCGATCGGCGGAAGACTCACCGGTCCGCGGGCTTGATCACGTAGCCCGCCCCGCGCAACGTGTGGATCATCGGCTCCCGGCCGGCGTCGATCTTCTTGCGCAGGTAGGAGATGTAGAGCTCGACGACGTTGGCCTGGCCGCCGAAGTCGTAGTTCCACACCCGGTCGAGTATCTGCGCCTTCGACAGCACGCGCCGCGGATTCCGCATCAGATACCGGAGCAACTCGTACTCGGTGGCGGTCAGCGTGATCTCGGTGTCGGCCCGGCGCACCTCGTGACTGTCCTCGTCGAGGGTCAGGTCGCCGACCACCAGCAGCGCCTCGGACGCCGGCGAGGCGGCGCGGGTCCGGCGGATCAGGCCGCGCAGCCGGGCGACGACCTCCTCGAGGCTGAACGGCTTGGTGACGTAGTCGTCGCCACCGGCGGTCAACCCCGCGATGCGGTCGGCGACGTCGTCCTTGGCGGTCAGGAACAGCACCGGGATGTCCGGGGTGTCCGCGCGCAGCTTGCGCAGCACCTCGAGGCCGTCGATGTCCGGCAGCATCACGTCGAGCACCACCGCGTCCGGGCGGAAATCGCGCGCGATACGCAGCGCGTCCGTGCCGTCCGCGGCGGTGCGGATGTCCCAGCCCTCGTAGCGCAGGGCCATCGCCAGCAACTCGGTGAGGCTCGGTTCGTCGTCGACGACGAGCACACGGACCGAACCGCCGTCGGGTCGGCGCATCCCCGAACGTTCTCCAGCCTCCGGGCTCACGACAGCCATAGTTCCATTGTTGATCCGGCGCTGTCTGCCTGATGTGGGTCGACTGTGGGGTGGCTTTGCCAATTGCGCCAGTTCCTGACGTCTCGACCGAGGCTTTGTCTGATCGAAAGGGTCAGCACAGATTGCTGCCGATCCTTGAAGGTGAACCGAGTACCGCCGCCGGAATCCCCCGCACCGGCGGGCTTGGGCCCCCCCGAGGAGTCCCTATGGAACCGTTCGACCACTACGGCATGCCGCAGGAGCGGCCCGCCGAAGAGTCCCCGATGAACGGCCAGAGCAGTCTGCCGTTCTACTCGGCGCTGCCGTCCGTCGATCCGGCCGGGCCCGCTCCCGCCAAGCGCGGGTTCGCCCGCTTGGGCAAGCCGCGCCGCACGGTGGTCGCCGGCGTCACCGTGGCCGCGCTGGCCGCCACCGGCGGCGTCGCCCTGGCTGCCGCAAACAGCAACCCCACCCCGACGCCGGGCACCCCGGGTGCCGCGGCGATGATGCACGGCCGCGGCGGCCCGGTCCACGGCACGTTCACCGTCTCCGACGGCAAGGGCGGCTACGAGACCGAGCTGATGCAGCGCGGCACCGTGGCGTCGTTCTCCGGCGGCACCCTGACCGTGAAGAGCGCCGACGGCTACACCCACAGCTACAGCACCGACTCGACGACGATGTTCGGCCGCGGCGGTCACGGCGGCCACGGCATGCGCGGCGGCAACTGGGGCCGCGGCCCGATGCACGGCCGGTTCGGCACCATGCCCAACGGCACCGCCATGCCGAACGGGGCTGCCATGCCGAACACCGCCATGCCGAACACCGCCGTGCCGAACAGCGCCACCGCGACCACGCCGAACCTGACCGTCGGCGAGAACGTCATGGTGATCGCGATCCAGTCCGGCGGGACCGACCACGCCCAGCGGGTCATGCCGATGCGCACGCCGAACCAGAACGGCCAACAGAACAACGGCCAGAACGGCAATGGCGGCTTCTTCGGTCGGCACCGCGGCTCCGGCGGTATGACCGGTGGCCAGATGGGCGGCGCTCCGATGGGCAACGCTCCGATGGGCAACGGTCAGCCGGGGAACGGCCCGACGGGCATGGGCCCCGGCCGGCTGGGCAACGGCCCGGTGAACCTGCCGAACGGCGCCCCGGCGACCTCGAGCAGCCCGGCCACGACCCCGCAGAGCAGCGCGGGCGCCACGGCGCAGTCCACGGGTCCGGCCGCCACCACCAACGGCTGAGCCGGTTCGAAACCGATCGTGCCCCGGGAGCGCGGCTCCCGGGGCACGTCCGTCTCGGTGCTCAGGCCGGGCCGGCTCCGGCCAGGTTGGCCACAGCCAGCGCCTCCTTGCGAGCGCGGCGGCCCAACCGGTCGACGTAGACGGTGCCGTCGAGGTGGTCGCACTCGTGCTGCAGGCAGCGGGCCAGCAGTCCGGTCCCGGTGATCTGCACCGGCTCCCCGCGCAGCCCCGTCCCGGTCACCCGGGCCGCGCCCGGCCGGGACAGCATGCTGTGCGCGCCGGGCACGGACAGGCAGCCCTCGTTGGCCTCGACCAGGTCGCGGTCGTCGGGCAGTTCCAGCACCGGGTTGACCACGACGGCGACGGTCTCGCGCTCGTCGGCGTCCGGGCAGTCGAGCACGAAGACTCGCAGGCTCACGCCGATCTGGTTCGCCGCCAGGCCGACCCCGTTGGCCGCGTACATGCTGGCGAACATGTCGGCGACCAACTGCACGAGGTCGGCGTGGTCGGCCGGCACCGAGGCGCACGGCCGGTGCAGCACCGGGTCGCCGTAGAGGGTGATGGGGCGGGGCGTCCCGCCGGCGGCCATGCCACCGCCAGTGCGCTCTTCCGACATCCGGCCCTCCCGAGATCGGCCCAGCAAGACCGAGGCTGGACCGCAGGGATCGTAGCTCCCACCCGCCAGGGGTCGACGCGCGTCGGCACGGATCGGGGCGGGTCAGGCATGATGACGACATGCCCGGACTGGGAAATCTCGGCTCAGGCGTGGTCGGCCTGTCCGGCCGCGTTCCACTCACGATCACGCACGGCACCCGCCAGTTGCGGCTGGGCAGCGTACGGCTGCCGCTGCTGTCGCCCGGGCGCATCTACACCTGCGGCATCACCCCGTACGACGTCACCCACCTCGGGCATGCGGCCACGTTCCTGTGGTCCGACGTGTGCGCCACCGCGATGCGGCTGACCGGGGTCGACGTCGTCACCTGCCGCAACGTCACCGACGTCGACGATGTGCTGACCACCGCGGCCGCGGCGAAGGGGCGGCACTACGACGAGTTCGCGCTCTCCCAGGAGTTCCTGTTCGAGCAGGACATGACCGCGTTGCAGGTGCGCCGGCCGGACCACGAGCCGCGCGCCCGGCACCACGTCGCCCATGTGGTGGCCCTGGCCGCGGCGCTGCTGGCGTACAAGAAGGCCTACGTCCGCGAGGGCCACGTGTTCTTCCGCGGCTCGGCGGTGCCGGACGAGTTCGGCGTCGGGCGCGACGAGGCCCTGCGCCTGTCCCGGGAGTTCGGCGACAACCCCGACGACCCGCTGCGCGACGACCCGTTCGACGTCCCGGTGTGGCGGCCGTCGGACGAGAAGAACCCGGCCTGGCCGAGCCCGTGGGGCTGGGGGCGGCCCGGCTGGCACGCCGAATGCGCGGCGATGGCCCATGCCCACCTCGGTCCGGGCTTCGACGTCCTGGCCGGCGGCGCGGACCTGGTTTTCCCGCACCACGCCTATCAACTCGCCCTCGGCGAGGCCGCCTCCCGGATCGCGCACCTGGCTCGGGGCCGATTGGCCGTCGGGACCGTCGCCGTCAACGGCGCCAAGATGGCCAAGTCCACCGGAAACCTGGTGCTGGTCAGCGACCTGCTGCAGAAGTACCGACCGGCCGCGATCCGCCTGATGGTGCTCGACCGGCGGTGGGCCGACCCGTGGGAGTACGAGCCCGGGATGCTGGTGGCGGCCGAGGACCGACTGGAGAACCTCTACTCGGCGGCCGGCCGCAGCGGCGGCGAGGGCGGGGCGCCGGACGCCGTGGTCGAGGCGCTGCTCGCCGACCTGAACGTGCCGGCCGCGCTGAACTTGGCCGAGGAGGCCGGCGGCGACGCCGCTCGCCTGCTGCTGCGCACCCTGCGCCTGGACGGCGTGGTGATCTGACCGGACCCGACGCTCAGCGCGAGCCGAAGTCCATGGCCCGGGCGGTGTCCCGGGGCTTGCCGGCCACCAGGTGCCCGTCGGACAAGCGGGCATTCGGTCCCGGCGCCAGATACAGCTCGTCCGACCCGATCGCGGCGCCGTTGATCTCGCAGTAGCTGGCGATGTGGGCCAGGCACCCGCACCCGGCGTGCCGGACGCTGAACGCCGAGCCCTCGGGGTCGGCCAGGAACTCGTCGCCCCACTGCATGATCGCGGCCAGCGCGTGGAACAGCGCCGAACCCTTGGCGGTCAGCCGGTACTCAAGCCGGGTCCGCTGCCCCGGGTCGCGGTAGGGCACCGGCTCGAGGATCTGCTCCTGGACCAGCCGACGCAGCCGGTTGGACAGCACCGGCGCCGAGCAGCCCAGCCGGGTGCGCAGCTCGTCGAAGCGGGTCACGCCGATCATCGCGTCGCGGACGATCATCATGACCCACTTGTCGCCGACGATCTCGGCCGCGCGGCGCAGCGAACCGTTGGCCAGGTCGATGTCCCGGCACTGCGGGGTCGCCGTCGACTGCCCCTCGCCCGCCGCGGCCCGTCGGTCCGTGCCGAACCGCTCGCCAGACAAACTCACAGCGCACCTTCTGCCTGCTGCCGGTGACCCGGACAGCCGTGGATGAAGGCGCATCGGGGAGCACGACGCGCATCGGTGGTACCAGCTGGGTCAAATATTGACATCCAGGGGCGCGCGTGACAATCCTTGAACGAAGGCCAGGCCTGTGGCCGCCGGGGGGCGAAGGCACGATCTGCCCGACTCGCCGGAAGCTGGAGGTGCGGTGCTGCGAACCGGACCTCCCACCGGGTCAGCCCGCTGCTTGGGGCTCCTCCGTGCGCGCCCGCGGTACCACGGTAACGCAGCAGTGTTCCGGACGCGGGATCAGTCGAGCCTCGAGCACCTCAGCCCCGAGGCCGCTGAGCATGCCCCCGACCAGCTCGCAGTTCAGCGCGCAAACCAACCCCTGGTCGGCCTCGAGCAGCGCGTGGAACGGACAGTTGCGCAGCAGGATCTGGGTCCCGTCCGTGCGGTGCACCTCGGGCTCGTACCCGTTGTCCTCGAGCACCGGACGAACCAGGCCCAACGCGCGCTCCACCCCGAGCCGACCGACCCGCGCACCCTCGAGGGTCGCCGCGCCGATCTGCCGACCGCAGGACGCGGCGGCGTCCAGCGCCGTCGCTCGCGCGGCGTCGCCACCCTGCTGCACGGACTCGATGAACACCGAGGCGATCGTGCGGTAGCGCCGCGGCGGCAGGCTGAGCTCGATCTGCTCGTCGGCCACCGCGTAGAGCTTGGGCACCCGGCCGGGGCGGCGCAGCCGCGGCAGCCGCGGCAGCGACACGGTCAGCAGACCGGCCACCACCAACTTCTCGAGGTGGAAGGCCGCCAGGTTGCGGGAGATCCCCACCAGTTCGGCGGCCTGGTCCCTACTAATGGGTGTAGCGGCTTCCCGCACGTGGAAGTAGAGATCACGTCGAACGTCGTCCGCGAGTACGGACAGCGAACCGACGGCTGCATCCGTCTCGTCCCGGAGCGTCACTCGAGGCAAGATATCACCAACCAACGTTTGTGCAATAGGTTCGGATCTACGCAGGCAAACATTGACATTTGGCCATGCGTATCGTTAATTACCTTTGTCCCAATTTGTGGCCGCGCCAGCCTCCCAGCGCCTCGGCCACACTCGCCGGCTCGGTCCGCCCGGGTACCGTGCCTCGGAGGTAGCGGTGCATTTTAATTTATTCTTCACCGTGCTTGTCGCGGGCACCGTTGCCGCCGGCCTGTACGGATTCCTCCCCATCTCCCTCATCCTGACCTACCGGATCTCGCGGACCATCGCCTTCGTCCACGGTGGCATCGCCTCGGCGGCCGCGATCGGCTACTGGCTGATCGCGCTGCACAACAACCTGATCCCGAACTACATAATCTCCTTCGGCGACGACCCGAACGACCCCGTGACGTTCGGCCATCGACCCGCTCTGCCACAGTTCTCGGCGATGATCATCGTGATGATCGTCGGCGGAATCATCGGCGCCGGCTACGGCTTCATCGTCATGTCCCGCCAGTTCGCAGCCCTGTCGGTGCTGACGCTGACGATCGTCTCGCTCGGCGCGATGATGGGCCTGGTCGGCGTCGCCGGACTGATGAACGTCCAGTCGAACGTGCTGCCGTCCAGCCCCTTCGGCGAGGGCCACCACAAGATCCTTCCCGAGGCGATGACCGACGGTCAGCCGCTGATCGTCACGAACAACCAGATCTGGACGTTCTTCACGGTCATCGGCCTGTCGATCGTGCTGGCCGTCTTCCTCACCCGCACCCACACCGGCCTGCAGATCCGTGCCCTGGCCGACGACCAGGAGGCCGGCGTCTGGTGCGGCATCAAGCTGCGCGCGCTGGGCACTCTGGTCTACGGCACCTCAGGGGCGATCGCGGCCCTGGCCGGTGTGCTGGTCAGCGTGACCACCGGCGCCGACCCCAGCGACATGCTGGTGTTCGTGCTCGACGGCCTGGCACTGGCGATCGTCGGGGGTCTGCGGTCGCTGCCGCTGGCCTTCGTCGGGGCGCTGCTCTACGGCATCACCGACACCGCCCTGCGGATCGGCTTCTTCGGCGTGGTGAGCCTGCCCGAGACCGCGGTCGTCGAGTACGGCCTGCTGCTGGCGGTCATCGTCGGGATCGCCCGACTGAGGCGGGAAAGCTTCTTCCTCCTGGAGAGGCAGTCGCTGTGAGCGCCACCGAGAGGAAGATCGTCCTGGACATCCCGGAGTTGGTCGCCGGGTACGCCGGGCAGGCCGTCCTGCACCGGGTCGAAATCCAGCTGGTCGGCGGCGAGATCGTCTCGCTGCTCGGCGCGAACGGCGCGGGCAAGTCGACGCTGCTCAAGACGATCATCGGCACGGTCCCGGTGATCCGCGGCAAGATCACGTTGCTGGGCAAGGACATCTCGCACTGGGCTCCCTACCAGCGGGTGGGGGCCGGGATCGGCTTCTCCCCCGAGGGTCGGCGGATCTTCGCGAACCTCAGCGTCGAGGAGAACCTGCTCATCGGGGCGACCGCGCTGGGTCGCGGCCACCGCCGCGACCAGTTGGAAGCGGCCGGGGAGTTGTTCCCGGTCCTCGCCGAGCGCCTGCGGCAGAAGGCCGGGACGCTGTCCGGCGGCGAGCAGCAGATGCTCGCCATCGCCCGGGCGATGATGACCCGACCCAAGCTGCTGATGGTCGAGGAGCCGTCGCAGGGCCTCGCGCCGGTCGTCGTCGAACGCATCTACGCCACCCTGCGCGAGCTCGTCGACAACACCGGCATCGCGGTGCTGGTGGCCGAGCAGTTCCAGCAGGTCAACGAGGAAGCCAGCGATCGCATCCTGGTGATCGACAAGGGTGAAGTCATCCCGGACTCCGAACTCACCCGCGTCGGTTCGGGAAGCGAGGTGGACGCATGAGCAGGCTCGAAGCAATCGGCCAGTCCCTGGCCGCGAGAATCCCCACGATGAACCGGGTCGAGGGCGCGCACACCACGTCCCGACCGGTCCTGAACTCTATGCGCTCCCCCGGCGCCATGCTGTTGGCACTGGCCCTGGTCACGTTCCCGATGTGGCGCCCGCCATACCTGGTGTTCACCGCGAACGCCGGTATCCCGGTCGCGATCGTCGGCCTCGGCCTGCTGGTGCTGGTCGGCTGGACCCGCGAGATCTCGCTCGTCGCGGCGGGCATCTTCGCGTCGTCGGCCTACTACGACGGGTACTTGAACCGCCCGCACCCGGGTGGCCACAACTTCCCGTGGGGCATCGCGGCGATCATCACGATCGCCGGCGCCGGGATCACGATGGCCCTGATCGCGCTGTCCTCGGCCCGGCTGCCCGGCATCTACCTGGTCGTGCTCACATACGGCGTCCAGGTGATCCTCGAGAAGACCGTGTTCACCTACGGCTACCTCTCCGGTGGTCTGGGCGGTGGTGACGAGAACGGCAACATCGTCGTGAACCGGCGACCGTGGTTCTTCGGCCTGAATCTCAACACCCAGGCCACGCACCGTTGGTTCGGGCACGACATCACTCAGGAGACGATCTTCTACTTCTTCTCCCTCGGCTGGCTGGCCATCGTCCTGGTGCTGATGGTGCGCCTGCGTCGTTCTCCTATGGGCCTGGGGTTCCTGCTGGTCGGGGCCGACCGGCAGGCCGCGGCCGCCGTGGGTGTGAGCCCGCTGAAGTTCCGGGTGCTCGCGTTCACCACCTCCGGTCTGCTGGCCGGTGTAGCCGGCGTGCTGGTCAACTGGCTCTACGTCAACCCGCCGGCCTCGGTGAACTACTACTCCCCCTACTCGCTGGTGCTGCTGGCGATCCCGGTCGTCGCCGGCCTGGACTCGATCGCGTTCGTGGTGATCTTCGGCATCAACTTCGAACTCATCCCGGTCGTGCTCGAGTCGTTCCGGATCTCCCCGTTCATCCTCGCCGCCTTCGGGTTACTGCCGGTCGCCCTCTTCGGCACCCGCGGCATCGGCGGCCGACTGGCCGACCTGTGGCGCTACATCCAGTTCGGCGACCGGCGCAGCCGGACCCTGCGCGAGCGGGTCGACACCGCCCGGATGCGGACCAGCACGGGCCTGGCCGGGGACGCCTCGGACAACCTGTCGCCGAGACAGCGCCAGGAGGCGTTGGCGATCCTCGAGGCGTGGCTACCGCCACGTCCAGAGTCAACCAACGCGATCAAGGCCGACGGCATCAAGGTTCGCTTCGGCAACGTCAAGGCGCTGGACGGCGCCTCGATCGTGGTGCCCAACCACGCGATGGTGGGTCTGCTCGGCCCGAACGGTGCCGGTAAGACCACGCTGTTCGACGTGATCTCCGGCGTGCGGGCACCCAACGGCGGCACCGTGAACATGTTCGACAAGAACGTGACCGGGCTGTCGGCCTGGGACCGTTCCAAGCTCGGGATGGCGCGGACGTTCCAGAACACCCGGGTCATGCCGGACCTCACCGTCGCCGACAATCTGGTGGCCGGGGCCTACCAGCGGATCAAGTCGAACCCGGCGCTGTTCCTGGCCGGCGTGCCCTCGGCCTGGGCCGAGATGCGCGCCGCCGAGGAAGCCGCGTTCGCCGCGGCCCGACTGCTGGACATCGACCGGTACTGGAACGAGCGCTGCGGGTCGCTGGAGTTCTCGGCCCGCCGGCGTACCGAGATCGGGCGCTGCCTGCTCTCGGGTCCGCGTCTGCTGCTGCTCGACGAACCGGCCGCCGGTCTCGACCCGGCCTCGTCGGTCGCGCTGTTCACGCTGATCAAAAAGTTGCACGAGGACCTCGGTCTGACCGTCCTGCTCGTCGAGCACTACGTGAAGGCCGTGCTGGACTCCTGCGACCTGGTCTACGTGCTGGCCGAGGGCAAGGTCCTCGCCCAGGGCACGCCGAGCGAGGTCGCCGCCAACCCCGACGTGCGCTCGCGGTACCTGGGTACCCGGATGTCCTTCGCCCCGTCCGCGGTCACGGCGCTCAACGAGAGCGTCGGGAGCGAGAACGGATCGGGTCGGCATGCCGGTGCGGCAGCCGAGGAGACCCCCGCCGAGGCCGCGGAGACGACCGTCGGGACCTGATCGTGGGGCGGTTCAACCGCCTGAGGTGAAGGGCTGCGCCCCGTCGACGAGGCGCAGCCCTTTTATGCCCGAGAGGTCGTGGGCATAGCTGAACATCCGCCAGATGTCGGCGACCCCGTTCGCGCCGGGGGTCGGGGTGGTGATCAGGCTGGACATCACCCCGAGGGCGTGGCCGTCGGAGTCGAGCACCGCGCTGCCGGAGTCGCCCGGGATCCCCGGGGTCGCGAAGTAGGTCAGGTACGACCAGCCGTCGTCGATGGTCGAGAGCGCCACGCCGCGCTTGGGCGACAACACCCCGACCCCGCCCCGCAGCGGCGAGTTGCCGTAGGCATAGACCATCCCGCCCTGTTCGACGCCGGTGGTGTTGATGCCGTGCGGGCCGCCGAAGTACGGCACGTCGGGGCTAACCGAGGAACGCGCCGCATCGGGCAGGCGCACCAGCGCGAAGTCGTTGTCCGAGCAGGCGGAGGCGTTGGTCTCGTGGCGGGCCTGCATGGTCCGCCAGGAGTTGTAGGCCAGGGTCCCGGAGACGTCGGCCCCGACCACGGTCACCTGGGTGCCCAAGGGCATGGACTGCTCCTTGCAGCCGTCGAAGTTGACGTCCTGACCCTGGCTGGAGCAGTGCGCGGCCTGGCCGATGTACAGATGGTTCTCGGCGTCGGCGAACACGAAGTTGCTCGTGCAGTCGGACCCGGCGGTGTCGAGCACGACGCCGGGGTGCACCTTCGGCTCGCCCAGGGCCGTCCGGACAGCCGACGCAGGTTGGGTTGCCACCGCCGCGGCCAGCACCGTCGCCCCGAGCAACCAGGCGCCCCTGGTCCGGAACTGTCGCGCCACTACGACTCCCCGCGGCCGGGCCGATTCTCGGTCGCACCTGCGGCGCCGACACCTGGTCCAACGTCGGGCAGGTCCGGTTCGTTACACCTCGCCGCCTGGCCTGCGACACGCCGGGCAGCTCACAGGGCGACGATCAGTGTTACGAATGGCAACTTCTGAGACATTTGGTACGTACTTGAACGTCGCTGGGGGGATTGATGAGCATTTCCTGGGCCGTGGCTGGGGAGCCGCGGTGATCAGCCCCGACCTGCTGCGGCGGCGCAACGGTCCGTTGATCGTACGCCGCGAGGACGCGCTGCGCCCTGGACGCCGCACGCGGTCGCGGCGGGCCCGCCGACGCGTCACGCTCGGTTCCCCGACGCGGACCGGCGCGATCGCGGTCGGCGTGCTGCTGCTGGCCGCCGTGGCCTGGTTGCTGGTGTTCGCGTACCTGGTGACCCTGGTGCACTACTGAGCCAGCGCTCGCCCGCGGCAGCGGCCAGGGCACGCCCGGAGGTGAGCTTTCCCATGCCGGTCTGCTCGGGCAAGATACCCCCACCGGGTAATGAAGTCGGGGCTTCCGGCGGTGTTCATTGTTCGGACTACTGGCCATGGCAATGAAAGGAACCCGAGTCGTCATGGCTCAGTTCGTCCGAAAGTGTACCGACGTAGCCTGACTCCGTACTCCGCTGACCCGGCGTCAAGCGACTGGCGCGCCTGCACCTGGGACGATTGGCACGGACGAGATGACACTTAGGATCACGCGCACCGTTCTCGCGCTGGCTCTGGCGACCCCCGGGTTGGCAGGCTGCGGCGGCGGCTCCCACGACTCTGCGACCACCGCGAGCAGCACCACCTCAATGGGCTCCACGCCCGGCACGAGCCGCGGCGCCGGGAGCATGGCCGGGATGAACATGGGGGCGATGGACGGCGACGGCACGTCGGCGACCGTCTCCGGGTACTCGCTGGTGAAGGTGACCAACCCGGCCAAGGCCGGGAAGGCCGGGCAGATCTCGTTCGTGATCGACGGTCCGAGCGGCAAACCGCAGACCGACTTCACGCTCCAGCAGACCAAGCTGCTGCACCTCTACGTCGTGCGGAATGACCTCACCGGCTTCCAGCACATCCACCCGAACCTCGACGTGAAGACCGGCCTGTGGACCGTCCCGGTCACCTTCGCCAAGCCGGGGCCGTACCGGATGGTGATCGAGTTCGAGGCGCTCACGGCCGACGGCACCTTCGACGACCGGATCCTCGGCACGAACTTCACCGTCGGCGGCGCCAAGTACGTCCCGGCCCCCTACACCCCGGTCACCGGAAAGACCTCGGTCGACGGCTACGACGTCTCACTGGACGAGACCAGCACGATCAACGGCCCGCCGCTGCACCTGAACATCACCAAGGGCGGCGTCCCGGTCACCGACCTGCAGCCGTACCTGGAGTCGTTCGCCCATGTCACCGGCTTCCGCGAGGGCGACCTCAAGGCCGTGCACGTCCACCCGACCGAGGGTCCGAAGAAGGGCGACCTCTCCGCCAGGGGCGGCCCCCTGCTGACCCTGGCCTCGGTGTTCACCGCTGTCGGCAAGTACCGGATGTTCATCGAGTTCCAGGACGCCGGACAGGTGCACCTGACCTCGCTGGACGTCCAGGTCAGCTGACCCCCTCCCCCCGGAACCCGACTTCTGCTGCCTGTCCCACGTATCGGAGGCCTCCGATACGTGGGACAGGCAGCACAAGTGCGATGGGTTTGGGCGTCAGACGGAGTCGTCGAGCTCCGAGCCGGCGGCGCTGCGGCGTAGGCCGCGGTAGGCGTCCAGCGCACTGCGGCCCTGGTGCAGCACCGCGTAGACCTCCTCGCAGATCGGGACCGGCACCTCCCGTTCGGCGGCCAGTTCGACGACCACGGCCGAGGTCTTGATGCCCTCGGCCACCATGTTCATCTCCTTGACGATCTGGTCGGTGGTCATCCCGCGAGCGAGCTTCTCCCCCACCGCCCGGTTGCGGGAGAGCGGGCTCATGCAGGTGGCCATCAGGTCGCCCAGCCCGGTGAGGCCGGCGAACGTGCGCGGGTCGCCGCCCATCGCGGTGCCCAGGCGGGTCAGCTCGGCCAGGCCGCGGGTGATGACCATCGCTCGGGTGTTGTCGCCGACCCCGAGCCCGGTGCCCATCCCGGCGGCCACGGCGATCACGTTCTTCAGCGCCCCGCCGATCTCGGCGCCGACGACGTCGTGGTTGGTGTAGACGCGGAAGCGCGGGCTGTGGAACACCCGCTGCAGGGACCGGGCCACGTGCTCGTCGGCCATCGCGACGACGGCGGCCGCCGCGTAGCCGGCCATGATCTCCGGGGCCAGGTTCGGGCCGGCCAGCAGACCGGTCGGGTGCCCCGGCAGCAGTTCGTCGATCACCTCGGTCATCCGCAGCCGGGTGCCCTGCTCCAGACCCTTGGTCAGGCTCACGATCGGGATCCACGGCCGGACGTACGGAGCCGCCTCGGTCAGCACGCCCCGCATTCCGTGGGACGGGATCCCGGTGACCACCACATCGGCCTGCGCGACGGCCTCCTCCAACGAGGCGGTGGCGCGCAGCGCCTCCGGCAGCGTGAAGTCGGCCAGGTAGCGGGTGTTGACCCGTCGAGTGTTGATGTCCTCGACCACGACGGGATCCCGAGCCCACAACAGCGTCGAGACGTTGCGGGCGGCCAGCGCCGCGACCGTCGTGCCCCACGAACCGGCGCCCAGGACAGCGACCTTCACCTCGCGCACGACGCGCCTCCTCGGCTTCGCCCGACGGTCCTCATCCTTGCGGGTCCAACCGGTATCCGACAGCGCGTACGGTCTGGATGCTGGCCCTCCCGAAGGGCCGGTCGACCTTGTCGCGAAGGTATCGGACATACACGTCGACCACGTTCGACGCTCCGTCGTAGGCGAAGTCCCAGACGTGCTCGATCAGGTAGGACCGCGACAGCGCGTCGCCGGGATGACGCAGGAACTCCTCGAGCAGCGCGAACTCCTTCGCCGACAAGTCGATCGGCACACCACCGCGACAGACCCGCCGGGTGGCCGGATCCATCGACAGGTCACCCGCCTGGAGCATCACCGGTCGGGGGTTGGAGTCGCGGCGCATCAGCGCCCGTAGCCGGGCCAGCAGTTCGATGGCGGCGAACGGCTTGCGCAGGTAGTCGTCCGCGCCCGCGTCCAGGGCCCGTGCGGCCGCGGCCGGGTCGGGGTCGTCGGCCAGGATCAGGATCGGCGCCCAGCACTTCCGGTCGCGCAGGTAGGCGCACAGACCGATGCCGTCGGCACCGCGGGCCGACTTCTCCAGCACAATCAAGTCGTAGGTGAACTCGGCGACCCGGAACAGCGCCTCGTCCTCGGTGGGCACCGAGTCGACCGCGTATCCCTGTTGGCGCAGCAACGACCCGGTCTCGGCCGCGACCTTCCGGTCGCGCGCCACTATCAGCAGACGCATCGAAGGTGCTCGATCCTTGTCACATCATCCCGGGTGCGGAATGAGAATGCCCAATCCGGGAACGCAAGAACCCACCGGGGGTCCGGCCGAGCCGGACGCCCCGGTGGGCGAGATCTTGTGACGACCGGTCAGATCAACCGATCTTCCTTACGTGGCTGGGACTTACTTCCAGGTGTAGATCACGAACTGGTCCGAGTCCGGGGTGAAGCCGGAGGGCGAACCGTCGGGGTTCGAGACAGTGTTGGTGCTGGTGTACTTGTAGATGAACTCGCGGCCCTGGCCGTAGTTGTGGTTCCAGTTGTCGCCGCTTCGCTCGGACTGGACGTAGCTGAAGCGCTGGTCCAACGAGGCGTCCGACTGCCACACGGTGCCGTTGCCGTAGACGGCCATGATCCGGTCGCGGGTCAGGTTCGGACCGGTGGCCTTGGCAGCCTGGGCGAAGATGTTCACAGCCGCGTAGCCGGCCTGCACGATGTGGTGGTTGGTGCCGCGGTTGAACCGGGCGTACTTGTTCATGGTGGCCATGAACTCCGGGCCCCACAGCTTGTAGGTGGTGTTCGTCCAGTACCGGTTCACCGGCCACTGACCGAAGATCGAACCCAGCACCTCGGCAGCCAGGTGGTTA